>JAEXPL010000449.1 GCA_023446865.1 Verrucomicrobiota bacterium
GTTGTGCCCGGTGAAGCTCGTCGCGGCGGTGGGATAGAAGGCGGCGAGGCTGCCGTCGGCGAAGATGTTGTTGTAGACGAGCCCCTCGCCGAGGCCGGTGGGCCAGGTCACGAGGTAGCGCTGGCCGTTCATCGTCCGCGGCTGGCCGGTCACGAGATTGTTCGGGTAGAGGCTGGTCCAGACGTCGTTCGGCGCGTAGAGGACCGTGTTGTGCCGGAAGACGAACCGCCCGGCGATGGTGGTGCCGCCGTGGAAAAGCGTGCCGCCGACGGGGCCGAAGATATTGTCCTCGAAAACCCAGTTCGTGAAGTCGCGGCCGGCGATCTCCGAGGCGTGGAACATGATGCCCATGCTCTCGAGATGGTAGAAGAGGTTGCGGCGGATCGTGACGTTGTTGGTCGCGTCGAAGTGGGTCCAGATCTGCATGCCGTCGGTGTGGCGGTTCCAGGAAACGCCATCGCCGTCCCCCACTCCGTCGTCCAGATCGTGGATGCGGTTGCCCTCGATCAGCCACTGGTCGCCGCCCCACACGCGGATGCCGTCGTGCGAGTTGTCGTGGATGTTGTTGCCCACGATCGCGAAGTCGTAGGTCGCGGCGGCGATGCCCACGGCGCAGTGGGTGACGTCGTTGTCCCGGAGCGTGACGTACCGGCCGTTGATGATCTCCACGCCGGTCTTGTTGTCGATGATCGTGACCGAGCCGCTCAGGTCGCCGGCCATGTGGATCTGGCAGTTCACGAGCTCGACGTGGCGGCTGCCCTTGATGCGCACGCCGTTGTCGATCACGAGACCCTCGAAACGCAGGAAGACGTCGGCGTTGCCCTTCTCGGTGAACGCGAGAGTGACCGCGAGGTTGTTGCTCGTGCGTGCCGTGGTGTTGAGCGTGCCGAGGTCGATGGCCTCCGCATGCGGCTCGGCGCCGGGCGCGGCTCTGAACGTCACCCAGTCGGTGAACTCCGGGCGCGGCAACGCGTAGTCGCCGTAGTTGAGGTTCACGTCCTTGGTCCGGCCGGCGATCAGCTTGCCGTAGTTGCCGTTGCGCAGGAGCACGGTGTCGCCGGCGTGCACGGAACCGAGCGCCCTCTTGAACGTGCGCCACGGCGTCGCGGCGCTGCCGTCGTAGGTGTCGTCGCCGGCATTGGCATCGAGGTAGTAGGTGCGGCCGACCGCGGGCGGGTGCAGCGGATCGGTGCCGGCGAGCACTTCCGCGCCGTCGCTCTGTCCGTCGCCATCGGTGTCGGGGTTCGCGGCCGCGGTACCAAGTTGCGCCTCCTCCCAGTCGTTGAGGCCATCGCCGTCGGTGTCGGCATCGGCGACCACCACACGCCAGAACTGCCGCACCGGCGTCGCCGCTCCGGCGTTGCGCACAAGCACGCTCAGCTCCGCGCCCGCACCGGCATAGATCGGCGGCGACGCCGTCCAGGTCACCACGTCGGCGGACGCCTCGAGGTGGTACTGTTTCCCGACCACGCCGGCCCAGCGCAGGACGAGATTCCCGGCGCCATCGGTCGCCATGCTCGCCGCGAGGCGGCTGTTCGCATCGAGCGGATCCGTGCCGGCCACCGACTCGGCAAGCGTGGTGGCGCCATCGCCGTCGGGGTCCGCCGCCGGCGCTCCGGCGGTCGGATAGAGCGCCGACCAAACGTCCGAGACGCCGTCGACATTCCGATCGATGGAACCCGAAAATGCCGTTTCCGCCACCAGACCGAGAAGCATCCCGGCCAACACCCGCGTGCAAAACGCTGTCATGGAAAACAGCATGCCCGCTTCCGCGCGATCGGCACGCCCGTGCTGGTAAACCGGTCGAGAAAAACATCGCGTACGGGAGGCGGAGGATCGCTCCGGCGCCGGAGTAGCAGACGAGAATCAAACACCCAGTGGGTCAGGGCGGACGGCGGCCACCGTTCCGCCGCTCCTCCGCAATCTGGCGTTCGGCCCTCGTCGCTCGACTCTCGACCGGTCCGCTCCCTCAGGACTTCGCCTTCCGCGCCTCGAGCTCACGCACCTGTGCTTCGCGCTCCCGCACCCTAAACTCCTGCCCACGCAGGCTTAGCTCGTAAACCGAGCGAATGGTGAAGCCGTAGTCGATCCACAGCTCGACCTCGCGCTCCGAACAGCTCCGCAGACGGATCGGCGCATTCAAGCCGGTGACGAGCACCTCCATGTTGTCACCCAGCCCCTTCTTCACCGTCTCGAGGTCGTCGAAGATCTTTCCGAGGAGCTCCTTTCGCAGATCGTTCGGGCGCTTCAGGTAGAGCGCGACCGGACCATCGATCACCTTCGTACCGCCCACCAGCTTCGCGGCGGAGACAAGCGCCCGCACCTGCTTCACGCGCTCGTAGAGCCGCGTGTCGTCGCCCAGCTCGGCGAAGATCGCGAAGTTCGCAAACGACGTCACCACCCCGCCCTTGCCGATGAGCGAGCGCGAGCGGTTGCCGCTCATGAGCTGCACCTCCCGGTTCTCGAACTTCAGGCCCGGCGCCGCCTTGATCTGCGCCGCCAGTGCGTCGACCGAGTCGGTCAGCTCCTTGTTGCGCAGGTCCTGCTTGTCCGCGGAGTTCGAGAGCGCGAACTCGATGATCACCGCATCCGCCCGGCGGATCAGCGTGATCGGCACCTGCGGCGCGGACGGAGCAACCGAACCACGTAGAAACTCTGGAGTAACGACTGAAACCGCGGAGCCAACATCACGAAGACTCGTGTTGATCCGATTGCCGGCCAGCGTGGTCGCCGCGGCATAGCCACGCGAATCAACCGCGGTCACTTCGAACGGACTGAGCACAACCGTTTCCTCCGCCTCCCCTTGATCGGGCGCCGAGGGCTGCCCGACCAACCCCGTCACGCCGCACAGCGCGAACAGCGGCGCGACAAGCCACGGTTTGAGCGTGCGGGAGCGGGAAGGAGCGCGTGGCGCCACCGGCCGCGCCGGGGTCACCGACAGGGCCAAAGCAGCGGAGGCGAGTTCACCGTCAGCCGAAGAGGCGCGGGAAACGAAGGAAGGAAGCGGAAGGTTTTTCATAGGATGGAAGAATCAGGGTTGGAGTTATTTTCTGGATCCGACGCCGCCCACCCTACCACTTCCGCCCGCCCGAGTTGTCAGACCCGTGTAAGACTTTGTCAGAAGTTACCCCGGAACTTGTCAGGCGCGCCACGCCACCCCGCGCGACCGAGCCGGGTTGAATGGGGAAATCAGGAAAGCAGGAACGGAGTCGCGGTCCCGTGGCGCTGATCGCGGACGAGATCGCTGCCCTCGCGGGCAGCGCCACAGCGGGTCCAAAATGTGGCGCCGCTCGCCAGAGCGGCGTCTCCTGGCACACGACGGATTCAGCGCTCCGCCTCGCCCCGTCGCTTCGCGGCGATGGCCCGTAGCTCCTTCGCGGTGAGCAGATCCTTCTCGCGACCGAGCGCCTCTTTCGCGGCGATCAGGTCATCGAGCGACATCACCGCGTAACTTCGCCCATCCACCTCGAGCGACTCCGCGCTCGCTTTCAATCGCGCGAAATCCCCCACCCCGAGCACCGACGACAACAAGTCCACCACCCCGGCATCGGTCACCAAGTAGAGGTTCTGCACCGGCTGTCCGGCTGGAGGACTGGTGAGAAACGAGAGCCGCTGCGGTGTCATTCGGTGCCGCGGATTCAGATCCTTCAGGGCCTCGCGCAACCGCGCGATGTTCTCGGCCGAGAGCGCGAGGCATAGATCGATGTCGCGAGTCACGTACGACGACCCATGCGTCACCGCGGCAAAACCGCCCACGATCACGAAATCGATCCCGGCGTCAGCGATGCGTTGCAGGAGATGGCTGAACGGCGTCATCGCGCGACTTGCGGGCGGCTTCGAGCTTCTCGATCAGAGCCAGCGCCTCGTCGTGCTGGCGCCAACGTTCGGCGACCGACAACGACAGGTTGAGGTCGAGCAGGTCGAGATCGATGCCCGCCTGTCGGGCTTCGTCCAGCGCCTGCTCCTGTTGCTCCTTGGTCATCGGTTCGGACTATCGGCCGAGCGCGATCGCGAGGCAAAGCGGAATCGCGCAGCGCCCGGCGGGGACCAGCATGGGTGAGCAAATTTGGAACTCAGAAAATCAGGAAACGGAATCGCAGTCCCGTGGCGCCGCTCGCCAGAGCGGCGATCCAAGGGGACAGGCACCAAGAGGGGCGTTCCTTCTGGACACCTTCTCTGCGCGCGAACTCCGACCCTGCCCCCAAAAAAACGCTCCGGCTTTTCAGCCGGAGCGCTCGAATTGCTCGGTAGACCTCCTCCGCTCAGAACCGGAAGGTGCTGGTGAGTTGGAATGTCTTCGGCGGGCGGATACGATAGCCGGCCGGCGTGCCATCGGGCTGAGTCGTGACCGAAATCAGCTCGTTGCCGACGAACGCATTGCGGACATTCAACTGGAGCTGCCACTCGACGTCCTTCCAGACCTTCCGCGTGTAGCCGATCCAGAAGTCGAAGTTGGTCTCGCCGTCGCCGCGGTAGGGATTGGCGATGTCGTAGGAGACCTGGGTCGAGACCGGGCCCGGGATCACCGGGTAGCCAATGACGATCGAGGACTCGTAGCGCACGCCACCGCCGACGTTGACGCCCTTCAGGAGACCGGAGTCGAAGTCATAGTTGGTGATGAGGTTGAAGCGCCACTGGCGCAGCTCGGGGGCATTGGTGCCTTCCTGCAGCTTGAGCATGTGGTAGAGCGAGCCGAAGCGCTGGTTCCACTGGAAGAGAGCGGTTTCGTTGCCCGCACCACCCCACCAGACCCGGAGATCGCCCGCGCCACCGACGCCGCTGTTCAAGGCCGCTTCGTACTTCGTGACGAAGTCCGTGAGCGCCGCGCCGCCGACGTTGCTGCGAACGGCCGAGGTCTTCGCGGCGTTGAACGTCAGACGCCAGTTCTTGGTGACTTGGGCGGTGAATTCGACCTCGTACCCCTTGGAGACGCTGTCCTCGGTCACCGCCAAGCCGGCCGGGGCGGCGGAACTCAGCCCGGTGCCCGGGCCCGTCGTCGGAGCGGAGAGATCGATGCGCCATGCCGAATAGAAGGCCGGATTCACGCTGGCCTGCCAGGTGCGCCACGCCGCAACCACCTGCGCCTCGCGCGCCGCGGCCAACTCCCACGCCTTCGCCTGGGCCGAGTCGCCGGTAAGGCCGAGAGCCGCGGCCATGTCCTTCTCGCGCTGGGCGGGCTCATAGTTGTACTTGGTGTTCGTCGCGCCCGGGTTCGTGACCGCCGTGCCGACGGTGTCGCCATCCCAGTCGTACTGGAAACGGTTGACCCAGTTGCCGGACCAGGCCTGCGAGGCTCCGATGAACCAGAGATTGTTCGCGAGCGTCTCGTTGGAGACGTTGGTCGTGGACGTCTCGTAGCGGTTGATTTTGAGCGAGTACTTGCCGTCGCGGGTCTCGAGGAGAACGCCCATGTCGGTCGTCGCACCGGTCGGCGGAGCCAACGGGCGGCCGTAGATGTCGACCCGGGCGGCGGAGGGCTGGAAGTTCGAGGACCGGTTGTAGAACACGCTCACGGCCACCGGGCTCTTCTCGAGTAGTGTTTTCAGGCCGGGAAGGTCCATCAGGTGGCCGACGATCATCCAACTGTGCGACGTGATCTGCAGGCGGTTGCCGTAGGCCTCCGGCAGCTTGTAGACGGACGGATCGAGATTGAGGACGCCGCGACCGCCAGTGCTGTTGGTGTTCTGGTCGATGGACCAGGACTTGGCGATGTCCTTGCGGACGCCCCAGGTGCCGACGATCGCGTTGTCGAGAAAGTGTCCCTGCCACACGAATGCACTGGAAGTCACGCGGGAGCGCGCCAGACGAGCTGCCGTGGTGTTGTGGTCCCGAGCCCCAGCCGAAGACTCGGAATCGGTCCAGACGATCGGAAGGTTGCTCCAGCCGACGTAGTTGGCCGGATTCTCCGACTGGGTGGAATT
>JAEXPL010000472.1 GCA_023446865.1 Verrucomicrobiota bacterium
AGCACGCGATCGACGCCGTGGTGAACTTCGCCGCCGAGTCGCACGTCGACCGCTCGATCGACTCCCCCGAGCCCTTCATCCAGACCAACGTCGTCGGCACCCTCCGCCTCCTCAACGCCGTCCGCCAGTACTGGGCCCAGCTTCCCGAGCCGAAGAAGAACGCCTTCCGTTTCCTCCACGTCTCGACCGACGAAGTCTACGGCACGCTCACACCCGACGATCCGGCCTTCACCGAGGAGACGCCCTTCGCCCCGAACTCGCCCTACGCCGCCTCCAAGGCCGCCAGCGACCACCTCGTCCGCGCCTACCAGCACACCTTCAAGCTGCCGACGCTGACGACCAACTGCTCCAACAACTACGGGCCGTTCCACTTCCCCGAGAAGCTCATCCCGCTGGTCATCCTCAACGCCCTCGACGGCAAACCGCTGCCCGTCTACGGCGACGGCCAGCAGATCCGCGACTGGCTCTACGTCGAAGACCACGCCGCCGCCATTTGGCAGGTCCTGCAGCGCGGCCGCACCGGCGAGACCTACAACATCGGCGGCCTCAACGAACGCCCCAACCTCGAGGTCGTCCGCACCATCTGCGCCCTGCTCGACCAGAAGTCGCCACGCGCCGACGGCGTGAGCTACGCGAAGCAGATCACCTTTGTCACCGACCGTCCCGGACACGACCGCCGCTACGCGATCGACTGCACCAAGCTCCAGCGCGAGCTCGGTTGGGCTCCCCGCGAATCCTTCGAGACCGGCCTAGCCAAAACCGTCGACTGGTACCTCAGCCACCGCGACTGGTGCAACGACATCACCTCGAAGAAGTACGCCCGCGAACGCCTCGGCACCAAGGGCTGACCACCCAGCCTCATTACCCCCAATGAATCGCAAAGGCATCATCCTCGCCGGCGGCTCCGGCACCCGCCTCTACCCGTTGACCATCGCCGTGAGCAAGCAGCTCATGCCCGTCTACGACAAGCCGATGGTCTACTACCCGCTCTCGGTGCTGATGCTCGCCGGTATCCGTGAGATCCTGATCATCTCCACCCCGCAGGATCTTCCGCTTTTCCGCCGCCTCTTCGGCGACGGCTCGCAGTTCGGCCTGCGCCTCGAGTACGCCGAACAGCCCCGCCCCGAGGGTCTCGCCCAGGCCTTCCATATCGGCGCAAAGTTCCTCGGCGACGCCCCCGCCGCGCTCGTCCTCGGCGACAACCTCTTCTACGGCCACGACCTCGCCGATTGTCTGCAGGCCGCCAGCGCCCGCACCACCGGCGCCACGATCTTCGGCTACCACGTCGCCGAGCCCCAGGCCTACGGCGTCGTCGAGTTCGACAAGCAGGGTCACGCCGTCTCCCTTGAGGAGAAGCCCAAGCAGCCGAAGTCCAACTACGCCGTCCCCGGCCTCTATTTCTACGACAACAAGGTGGTCGGCCTCGCCCGCGACCTAAAGCCCTCCGCCCGCGGCGAACTCGAGATCACCGACCTCAACCGTCTCTACCTCGAGGCCGGCACGCTCCACGTCGAGATCCTCGGCCGCGGCACCGCCTGGCTCGACACCGGCACCCACGCCTCGCTCCTCGACGCCGGCGACTTCGTGCGCGTCATCGAGGACCGGCAGGGCCTGAAGATCGCCTGCCTTGAGGAGATCGCCTTCCGCCAAGGCTGGATCGACCGCGCCGGCCTCGAACGCCAAGTTGTCGCCCTGGGCAAGTCCACCTACGGCGCCTACCTCAGACGCCTGCTCGACGCCGGCGTGTGAGCGCCCGTGCGCGGGCCTCCCGCCTGCGCGTTCCTCCGCCGTGGCGGAAGCGCTTCGCTTCCGTGGCGGACTGAGGGCAGTGTTTCGCTGCGCGAGAGCAGGCCGCCTCACCTCCGGGCTCGCCCTGCGCCCGTCTCCGTCGTTTCCTTCTGCCGCACTCCCTCGCTGCGTGAAGGTTTCGTTCATCATCCCGCTCTACAACCGGCTCGATCTCACGCAGCCGTGCCTCGAGTCGCTGCGGGCGACCATTCCGCGCGGGCTCGACCACGAGATCATCCTCGTCGACGACGGCAGCACCGACGGCACCCGCGAATGGATCCAAACCCTGGGCACACCGTTCCGGGTTCTCCTCAACGCGCACAACCTCGGCTACGCCGGTGCCAACAACCGCGGCGCCAGCGTGGCAACCGGCGACATCCTCGCCCTGCTCAACAGCGACCTGGTCCTCACCCCCGGCTGGCTCGAGCCGATGCTCGCCATCCTCCGGCGCAAGCCGCGCGCCGGCGTGGTCGGCAACGTCCAGTTCCGCGCCGCCACCGGCGAACTCGACCACATCGGCTTCGCCGTCGGCCTCACCGGCAAGCCTTGCCACGACGAGTCGCCGCACTGGCTCTGGGCGCCCTGGCGCAGCCGCGAGACCTTCGCCGTCACCGCCGCCTGTCTGCTCGTCCCTCGCGAACTTTTCCTCCGGCTCCGCGGCTTCGACGAGGGATTCCACAACGGCGGCGAAGACGTGGATTTCTGCTTCCGCGTCCGCGCGGTCGGTCGCACCTGCCACGTCGCGCTGCGCAGCCGCATCCTCCACCACGTGAGCGCCTCGCCCGGCCGCAAACGCCGCGACGAGGAGAACTCCCGCCGCCTCGCCCACCGTTGGCGTGAGGAGTTCCTCCGCCTCAACCGCCACCTCAGCGGGCTGCCCTGGTGCGAAGAATATCTCACGCGCCACTGGGAGGAACCGCGCGACTTCGACCGCGGCCAACTCGCCGCCGTCGCCGGTTTCCGCCTCGGTCTCCTCGCCTACCCGAATCCCGAGGTCGCGCGGCGGCAGGACGAGGCCTTCCAACGCGAGATCGACCATTGGTCCGCCACCCTCGGGCCGTTGGAGGCACTCGATTTCGTCTCCTCCTTGCCCGGTACGCCTTGAGTCGGACGGTCTCGGTCCCGATCGGAACCAGGTCGTTTGATCGCCAGGAACCGCCTTCTGGCGAAGGCGTCGGTCCCGGCAAGAGGGCGGCACAGCCACGGCACTCCATTTTTCCGCGACAGCGTGCAATTGCTTTGGCAACCCGCGCCGTCCCTGCCCCAATCGCGCCAGATGGGCGGCCTCTCCCAGCATCTTCGCATCGCGCTCCACCGGTTCTGGTGGAACCACTTCGCCCGTACCGATCCGTTCTGGGCCGTGCTGACCGAGCCCGGCAAGAAGGGCGGCCACTGGCAACCCGACGAGTTCTTCGCCAGCGGGCAAGCGACCATCCGCGACGAACTCCGCAAACTTCAGGCCTGCGGCATCGGGCACCGGCGCGAACGGGCGCTCGATTTCGGCTGCGGGCTCGGCCGCCTCACCAACGCCCTCGCCGAACACTTCGCCCACACCACCGGCGTCGACATCTCCCGCCCCATGCTCGACCGCGCCGCCGGCTTCCTTTGCCACCCCGAGCGAACCACCTTGGTGGCCACCGCCGACCCGCAACTCGCCGCGCTCCCCTCCGACCAGTTCGACCTCGTCTACAGCGAGATCACGCTCCAACACATCCCACCGGCCGAGACCGAACGCTACATCGCCAGCTTCGTCCGACTCACCCGTCCCGGCGGCGCCATCTCGTTCCAGCTTCCCGCCCACATTCCGGTGGAGACACCGGTGATCGAGAAACTCAAGTTCTCGACCTGGCCGCCAACCCTGCTCAAACGCGTCTGCCGCATCAGCTGGCGAGCCCTCGTCCGCCGCTGGGAGAAGCTGGTCGACCGCTTCGGCACCCACATTCCGATGTACG
>JAEXPL010000474.1 GCA_023446865.1 Verrucomicrobiota bacterium
CGGCATAGGCCATGATGCCGTAGACCAGCGTGACCGTGATCGTGCAACCCGTGGCGAGACCGTCGAGTCCGTCGGTGAGATTGATGAAGTTGGAGAAGCCGACGACCCAGAGGAACATCATCACGAAGAGCCCGCCGATGCCCCAGGCGTCGGCCGGGAAGATGAAGGCCGGGTTCTTCACGAAGGGCAGCCAGAGCTCGCGGATCTTGTGCGCACTCTGCGGATGCAGGACGAGGGCGACGAGGGCGAGCGCGGTGATCGCCGTCTGCCAGAAGATCTTTTCGCCGGAGGAGATGCCGGCCTTGCTCATGTGCACGACCTTCAGGTAGTCGTCGCGGAACCCGACCATCGTGAGGGTAGCGTAGACGAAGAGCGCCACGACCACCCAGACGTTCGGCTCCGCCCACAGGAGCGACGACAGCAGCACGGAGCCGGAGATGAGCAGGCCGCCCATCGTCGGCGTGTGCTTCTTGTCGAAACGCTGCCCGAGGTCCCCCACCCGCGGATCATCGACCCCTTCGCCGAACTTCAGGCGGCGCAGCCGCGCGATCAGCCACGGGCCGATGACGAACCCGATGCCCATCGCGGTGAGCGCCGCGAGCAGGGTGCGCACGGTGCTGAACCCGAGGAGGCGCAGCGGTCCGTAGTGGTCGGAATACTGGGAAAGGTAGGACAACATGATCAGTGGGCGCCGGCGGCCGGCGCCGCGGAGGCGAAAAGGGTTTCGAGCTGGTAGCGGCGGCTGCCCTTCACGAAGACCGCGCCCCGGAAGCCGGCCAGCAGGCCGCGGATTTCGTCGAGGCTGCCGGTGGTGCGCACCTGGGAGCGGGCGTGGCCGGCGGCAAGCATCCCCTCCTCCACTGCGGCGGCGAGCGGCCCGAGCGCCACGACCAGATCGCCGGCGCGCAGGTGCAGCCCCGCCCCGAGACGCCGATGGTAGTCGGCCGCGGCGGCCCCGAGTTCCTCCATCCCGCCGAGCACGTACAGGCGGGGCAGCGCCTCCGGTGCGAGCTGCTGGAAATGCGCGAGCGCGTCGGCCATCGAGGCGGGATTGGCGTTGTAGCAGTCGAGGTAGACCTGGCGCTCGCCCATGTCGCGCAGCTCGCCGCGGAGGCGCGCGGGCTCCCAGCCCTCCAACCGGCGCTGGAGCTGCTCGTCGGTCACGCCGAGCGCGGAGGCGAGCAGCAGCGCAAGCACGGCGTTCTGCGCCATGCCGTCGGAGACACGGCGCAGACGGAAGCGGCGTGAGGGACCGCCGTTGCGCAGCACGACCTCGGTGATCTGCGCGGCGTGGTGGACGGTGAAGGCGACGAAGCGCGCGCGTTCGCCATGCAGGTCGGGCTCCACCCCTGCGGGCACGGCCACGCAGGTCTCGACGCCGCAGTGGCGGAACGCCGGATACTCCCAGGCCGACCACGGCACCACGGCCAGGCCGCCCGGCGCCACCCAGCGCAACAGCTCGCTCTTCTCGTGCGCCACCGTCTCGACCGTGCCGAGCCGCTCGAGGTGCGCCGGGGCGACGAGCGTGACCAGCGCACAGTCGGGCTGGATCATCGCGGCCAGCCCGCGCATCTCGCCGGGCATGTTGATGCCGGCCTCGACAACTGCGCAACGGGTGACACCCGGTTCGAGGCGGGCGAGCGTGAGCGGCACGCCGAGGTAATTGTTGAGGTTGCCCTCGGTCGCGAGGACCGCCGGGGGCTCGCCGAGCAGGCGCGCGAGGAGATTCTTCGTCGAGGTCTTGCCGGCGCTGCCGGTGACGCCCACCACCTTCGCCCCCGAGCCACGGCGGTGCATCCGGGCGATGTCCTGCAACGCGGCGAGCGGATCGGCGACGACGAGCTGCGGCAGTTCGCTCGTCCCGACCGGACGCGCGACCAGCGCCGCGACGGCGCCCGCCATCATCGCCGCACCCAGATAGTCATGCCCGTCGCGTTTCTCGGTGCGCAGCGCCACGAAGACCTGCCCCGGCTGCAGCGTGCGCGAGTCCGGGTTGAAGCCGCGGATCAGCTCGGCCGGGAGCGCGCTCCAACAGCCGTTGGTCCAGGCGGCGAGGCGATCTGGTGGGAACAGAGGCACGATAAAAGGCGAAGGCGCGAGACAGCAGTCGGGGGCTGTCTCGCGCTTTGGGTCGCTGGGCTAGTTGCGCTCCTAAGGTTTGAGTTGCTTGACGGCGATGAGCTCGCGGACGACCTGGCGGTCGTCGAAGGGGATGACGGTGTCGGCGAACTCCTGGAACGTCTCGTGGCCCTTGCCGGCGATGAGCAGGGAGTCGCCGGGGCGGGCCTGGTCGAGCGCGAGCGAGATCGCCCGGCGCCGGTCGTCGACAAAGACGATCTTCGCGTCGTCGGTGACACCGGCGCGCATGTCGGTGAAGATCTGAGACAGTGCCTCGGAACGGGGGTTGTCGGCGGTGGCCCAGGCGAAGTCGGCCACCTCCTGCACGGCGCGGGTCATGAGCGGGCGCTTGGTGCGGTCGCGGTTGCCGCCGCAGCCGAAGACGACGAGCAGGCGGCCCGGGGTGATCGCGCGGAGCATGCCGAGGGCGTTGCGCAGGGCATCGTCGGTGTGGGCGTAGTCGACGAGGACGTTGAAAGGCTGGCCGGCCTCGATGCGCTCCATGCGGCCGGCGGGGCCGCGGAAGGCGGAGAGCGCGGCGGCGGCCTCGCCGAGGTTGCGGCCGAGGGCGTGGAGCGTGGCGAAGGCCGCAAGCAGATTGCTCACGTTGTAGCGGCCGATGAGCGGGCTCAGCACCGCGAGCGAACCGCCGGGATAGACGAGGCGGAACGCGGTTCCCTTGAAGCCGAGCTCGACGGCCTCGGCGCGCACCTGCGCCGCCGGGTGCTCGCCGAAGGTCACGACCTGCATACCGGCCGGAGCGGACTCGGCCAGGCGGCCGCCGTAGGGATCGTCGAGATTGACCACGGCCACTTTCGGCACGGCACCGACCCCGCCGTTGAACAGACGCGCCTTGGCGGCGAAGTAGTTCTCGAGGGTCTTGTGGTAGTCGAGGTGGTCGCGGGTTAGATTGGTGAAGACGGCGACGGCGAACTCCATCCCCTGGACGCGCTGCTGGTCGATGCCGTGGGAGCTGACCTCCATCACGGCCTCGGCGCACCCCGCGGTGCGCATCTGGGCGAGCATGCCGTAGATGTCGAGCGACTCGGGCGTGGTCTTGTACGAGGGGACGGTGCGCTGGCCCAAGTCGTAGCTCACCGGGCCCAACATGCCGACACGGCGGGTGCCGCGCTCGGCGAGGAAGTGCTTGAGCAGGTGGGTGACGGTGGTCTTGCCGTTGGTGCCGGTCACGCCGATGACGCGCAGGTCGGCGTCGGGGGCCTTGAAGTAGCGGCGGGCGACGAGCGCGAGGGCGGCCCGGGCGTCGGCCACCTGGAGGAACGTGACCTTGGCGTGGGCGTGGGCCGGCAGCGTCGTGGCGACGACGGCCACGGCGCCGCGCTGGATGGCCTCGTCGATGAACTTCGCGCCATCGCTGCGCAGGCCGGGGAGCGCGAAGAACAGGTTGCCCGGGGCCACGCGGCGACTGTCCATCACGATGCCGGAGATCGGCCGGTCGAGCGGACCGCGGACGGCGAGCGTCTCACCGGCCAGGAAGAGTTCGGAGAGTTTCACGGCGGATTTGAAGATGCGAGCCGAGGGACCTGCACCGCCACCGGCGGTGCCGCGGAAACGGTGCACGCGGAAGGCCTGCACGAGTTCGTGGTTGTGGGAAAGATAGCCGATCATCGGACGTTGCCAGTCATGGCGATCGTCGGCCGGAGCGCGGGAGCGTCGGCCGGCCGGATGCCGAGGTAAGGGATGAGTTGCTCGCCGATCCGCTTGAACGACGGAGCGGCGACGGTGCCGCCGTAGGCAATGCCGCCCGTGGGCAGACGGCCGTCGTTCACGACGACGGTGATCTGGATCTGCGGGTGGTTGGCGGGGAAGAAGCCAACAAACGAACCGATGTGGTGCGAGGTCGAGTAGCGACCGTCGATGATCTTCTGGGTCGTGCCGGTTTTGCCGGCGACCATGTAGCCGTCGATCGCCGCGGCCTTGCCGGTGCCTTCGGCGCTCGCGGCCTCGACGAGCAGGCGCGCCATCGTCTCGGCGGTCTCGCGGCTGATCACCCGGCGGCGAGGCATCGGTTCGTAGGGCGCGACCGTGCGACCGGTGTTGTCGCGAATCTCACGCACAAGCCACGGACGGGTCAGGACGCCACCACCCGCGACCACCCCCATCGCACAATGCACCTGCAACGGCGTCGCGGAGATCGAGTGGCCCATCGGCATGCGCGTGATGGTGAGGCCGTCCCACTTCTCGACGGGATGCAGCACACCGTCGACCTCGCCGCCGAACGGATAGCCGGTCTCGGCGCCGAAACCGAAGGCGCGCGCATATTCGTAGAGGCGCTGGCCCCCGAGCAGCACGCCGAGGTGGGCAGCGCCCTTGTTGGACGACTTGCCGACAATCTCGGCGACCGTGAGCCTGCCGAAGTGGTGGGCCTCGCGCGGCAACGAGCGCGGTTTGCCGAGATAGTCGATGGTGGCGACGCTGCAGTCGAAGACCGACTCCGGCGTGACGAGGTGCTCGTTGAGCGCGCCGGAGGAGGCGACGATCTTGAACGTGGAGCCCGGCTCGTAGACGTCGGTGATCGCAATGTTGCGCTGCGCGGCGAGCGGCGCGGTGTTGAAATGGTTGAGGTCGAAGGTCGGCCAGTTGCCCAGCGCCAGGATCGCGCCGGTCGCGGGATCGCCGACGATGATCGTGGCGCTCTGCGGCCGGTACTTCTGCGCGATCGTCTCCAGCTCCTCCTCGACGATGTGCTGCACGAACATGTCGATGTTGAGGACCACGTCGTAGCCGTCGGTGGCGGGAATCTCGCGGCTGCGGAACTGCGCGAGCTCGCGACGATGGCCATCGCGCTCGGACTCGCGCCAGCCGGATTGGCCGCGCAGATAGAAATCGAGGTGGCGCTCCACGCCGGTGACCGGCGTCTGTTCCTTGTTGATGTAGCCGAGCAGGTGCGCCGCGAGCTGGCCGCCGGGATAGACCCGCCGGTAGTGGCGGACGCCGTAGACCCCCTTTACCCCCAACTTCTGGATGCTGTCGTAGGTGGATTCCTCGACCTCCTCGCTCAGCTTCACCCAGCGCACCGGGCGGCCCTGCGCGGCGGCGTCGACCTCCGCGCTGGCGGCCTCGCCCGGGGCGGCGAACCGGCGGCGCAGGAGCGGCTCCATCTGCGCCATCGGCAGGTTGAGCAGGCGGGCGAGCTCGGGCCACTTCGCCTCGTCCTCGGGCCGGAGATCCTGCGGATCGGCGCCAAGCTCGATGAGGTTGCGGCTGGTGGCGAGGCGGTTGCCCCGCACGTCGAGAATGTCGCCGCGGCGGGCCATCTCGACGATCGTCTGCTTGCGCGCCTTCTCGAGGAAGGCGGTGTAGCTCTCGCGTTCCAGCCAGTGCAGGCACACCAGCCGCGCGGCCAGCCCGGCAAAGCAGGCGAAGACCCCGAGGCTGAGGAGGACCAGACGGGCGTTGGAGGCGAAACCCTTGCGCATCGCTCAGCGGGTGGCGGCCAACGGGAAAGAGGTGGAGACGAAGACCGGCGCGAAGCGGTCGGTGTTGCGCTTGGCCGCGAGGCGGACCTCGACCGGCTCGGCGACGCTCACGATCTGGTAGTCGCGCGGCATGGCCAGCCCCAGGCGCAGCGTGCTGTTCTGACCGAGCAGCACCTCGGGGTTGAGCGCGGAGGCGATCTCGGCGTTGGTCTCCGCAGTGCGGCGATGGACCTCGGCAATGCGCACCTCCATCTGCTTGGTCGCCGTGGCGACCTCGGAGATCTGGTGACGCAGCCAGACAGTCGCCAACCCGATCGAGCCGGCGAAGGCGAGCAACAGGATGGTGGCGAGGAGAAGCCGGTTGACCGGCGAAGCGGCGGATTTCGTGGTGCGCTTCATGATAGGGATTCGGTGGCGGAAAGTTTGCGGACAGCGCGCAGCCGCGCGGAACGGCTGCGGGGATTGGCGGCGAGTTCGGCCTCGCCCGGCTCCACGGGACGGCGGGTGAGCGCCTCGGCCTCGCGGGTGCGCAGCTGCTGCGGCCGCGAGTCGCTCTCGGACTCGGGCATCCCGGCGAGGCGGCGGAAGTAGCGCTTCACGATCCGGTCCTCGAGCGAGTGGAAGCTGATGACGCAGAGCACGCCGCCCGGGGCGAGCTTGGCGAACGCGGCCGGCAGCGCGCGCTCGATGGCGCCGAGCTCGTCGTTCACCGCAATGCGGATACCCTGGAAAGCCCGGGTCGCCGGATGGATCGAGGAGGTGCGGCGCAGCGCGGCCGGGATGGCGGCCGTGATCAGCTCGGCGAGCTGTTTCGTCGAGGCGAGGG
Source organism: Verrucomicrobiota bacterium (assembly GCA_023446865.1). GTDB lineage: Bacteria > Verrucomicrobiota > Verrucomicrobiia > Opitutales > Opitutaceae > CAJCBL01. The sequence continues at coordinate 6,385 of JAEXPL010000474.1, forward strand.
CGCCGCTGCCGCGGGCGTCGATGATCGCGCGGACGATCCGGCGCCAGGACTTGTCCTCGCCGTAGTCCCGGATCGCACGGACGAGATCCTGCTCCGATGCGGTCTCGAGCCAGGTCGAGGCCGGCAGGCCGGCGCGGGTGTCCATGCGCATGTCGGCCGGCGCGTCGTTGCGGAAGGAGAAGCCGCGCGCCACCTCGTCGAGCTGGAACGACGAAACCCCGAGGTCGAAGAGGATGCCGTCGAGACCGGATTCCGGCAGGTCGCCGAGCGCGGCGAAGTTCACGCTGCGCAGCACGAAACGTCCCGGGTACTCCCGCGCCACGGCGTCGGCGCGGGCCACCGCGGCCGGGTCGCGGTCGAGCCCGATCACGAAGCTATTCGTCGCCGCATCAAGGATACCACGGGTGTGCCCGCCGCCGCCGAAGGTCGCGTCGAGGTAGCGCCCGCCCTCGCGCGGGGCGAGGAACTCGAGCACCTCGTGGAAAAGCACGGACTGGTGGCCGGTGGACATCGTGGTGGGCGTCGCGAGGACGGTGGTCATGGCCGGCCTCAGATGCCGATGCGGCGCATGAGATCGCCGAAGTCCTCGCCGCTGGTGCGCGCCTGCATCTCGCCGAGGCGGTCGGGGCTCCAGATGTTGAACTTGTTCATCGTGCCCACGAGGACGGCGTCGCGGTCGATGCCGGCATGCCGGAGCAGCTCGTCGGTCAGGTTGACGCGCCCCTGCTTGTCGCAGCCGAACGAATGCGCCTGGGCGAAGAACCGGTTGAGGAACTCCTGCGCCGCGGTGTCGCTGAGCGCCTTCTCGGAAACCTTCTGGTGGAGCTTCTCCACCTCGGCCGGCGGGAGCACGCTCACGTATCCGCCCGGATGGGGCAACGCGAGATAGACCTCGCTCTCGTCGCCCGCAAAGCGCCAGCGCGCCGGAATCGTGAGCCGATTCTTGGCGTCGAGCACATGTCGGAAGGAACCGACATAAATGGGCTTGGAGAGTGGAAGCATGGCGACGGAGCAGCCCGGAAGGCTTGCCCCACGATGCCCCATTTCTCTCCATTTCACCCCACCCCGTCAAGCCAACACCCCTCCTAAGTCGCGACAGGTTGTTCACTTATTCACACCATCGCCCGCGCTACTTGCCCGTCGATGACTGCGGCTCGCCGCCATGCGGCGTACTAAATCTGGAAACGTTTCCGGACTAAATCTGGCAACATGCGCCACTTAGGCGCACCGCCCGAACTAATTGTGGCAACAGCCGCACCGAACTAAATCTGGGTACGTCAAAACAACTAAATGTGGAAACATCCCGTCTCAGCCCTTTCGTGAGGGCGACAGGACTCCTCGCGCAGGCCGTCCCCACTCAGATCCAGTCCCCGAGCCCGAAACCCTGCTCCGGTGATTCACCGCGCACCGAGGCCCGGGAACTGAGGCTACTCCGCGTCCCGCCCTATCCGCATTCCGATAACTATCGCGTCCCCGATAGTCCTTGAGCCGTGCCACCAACGAGAGGGGCCCTCGAGCTTCCCCTCGTCATCGTGTCCGATGTCCATTTCCGTTTTGCGCCTACAGGGATCGTGCCTGCTGGTGCCCCTTCTTCGCGTGTTTTGTGCTCGTTGGAGGCGGCTCAACGTGCTCCTGCTTTCTCGAAGGACATGTCCCCCGCGGCCTCCACCCCACCAGCCTTCTTCAACAAAACTGCGTTGAAGGCACGCGGCTGGACCGATGCGACGAGCACGATGCACCGGTTCTGCAGCTCCTCGTCGAGCACCGGCGCGGTGGTCGTGAGGAAGATCATCACCGGCCCGGTCACGACGTAGGATTGCGTCTCGGTGCGGCCGGTCTGCTCGTCCTTGCCGGTCGCGGCCAGGCGCAGCTCGCCCTCGGACTGGAGCAGCTTCAGGGCGTAGCTGGCGCGCTCGGCGCCCTCCTGCTCGGCAATGGCGAGGATCTTGTTCCGCAGGTTGGCGCGGCCGAGGTAGAACAACGATTGCCCGGTCAGCGCCGAATACTTGTGCCGCGCCTCCGGCGGGATGAAGGCGAGGATCGCGTCCATCAACGTCGTCT
>JAEXPL010000042.1 GCA_023446865.1 Verrucomicrobiota bacterium
CTACAAGGCCGAGCTCGACCTGGTCGCCAAGGACGGCCGCCGCATCCCCTTCGAGTATCTCGCCACCACCATTCCCGGAGAGCACGGCCCGCTGGTGCTCTCGGTGGGCCGCGACCTCACCGAGCGCCGCGCGCTCGAGCAATCCCTTCGCCGCGCCGAGACGCACTACCGCCTCATCGCCGAGAACACCGCCGACGTCGTCTGGCTCTTCGCCATCGCCAGCCTGCGCTTTATCTACGTCAGCCCGTCCGTGCTTGCCATGCGCGGCTTCACTCCGGAGGAGGCCTGCGCCCAGTCGCTGGGCGACACACTCAGCCCCGAGTCGCACCGCTTCGTCCTCGAGAACCTCCGCCAGCGCATCGCCGCCTTCGTCGGGGGCGATGCAACCGAGCGCGTCCACACCTACGAGTTCGGCCTGCGCCACAAGGACGGGCACATCATCCCCGCCGAGGTCGTCACCACCCTGCTCACCGACTCCGCCGGCCGCCCCGACCGCATCGTCGGCATCACCCGCGACCTCACCGAACGCCACAAGGCGATCGAGACCCTGCGCGAGAGCGAAGCCCGCTACCGCGCGCTCTTCGAACTGGAGTCCGATGCGCTCTTCCTCATCGCCTCCGACACCGGCGAGATCCTCGAGGCCAACCGCGCCGCCACCCAACTCTACGGCCGCACCCACGACGAACTCCTCCAGTTGCGCACCACCGACCTGAGCGCCGAACCCGAGGCCACCCGCCACGCGATGCAGGAGCAGGCTGCCCGCGTCCCCGTGCGCTACCACCGCCGGGCCGACGGCACCGTGTTTCCCGTCGAGATTGTCGCCAACCATTTTGTCTGGGCCGGCCGGGCCGTCCATCTCGCCGCCATCCGCGACATCACCGAACGCCTGCACCGCGAGGAGGACGCCCGCCGCGCCTCGCTTCGCGCCCAATCCCTCCTACGCATCGCCGAGGCCCGCCAGGAGACCGATCAGGAGTTCCTCGACCGTGCCCTCGCCGAGTCCATCGCCATCACCGACAGCCGCCTCGGCTACATCTACCACTACGACGAGGAGAAGAAGCTCTTCACCCTCAACACGTGGTCGAAGGAAGTGTTGCCGGCCTGCCGCGTCGCCGAACCCCGGACCACCTACCAGCTCGACCGCACCGGCATCTGGGGCGAGGCCGTGCGCCAGCGCCGCCCGATCATACTCAACGAATTCGCCGCCGCCCACCCGCTCAAGAAGGGCTACCCCGAGGGCCATGTCGCCCTCACCCGCTTCCTCACCATCCCGGTCTTCGACGGCGAGCGCATCATCGCCGTCGTGGGCGTCGCCAACAAACCCGCCGACTACGATGCGGGCGACATCGTGCAGCTCCAGCTGCTCATGGGCTCGGTCTGGCGCGCCCTCGAACACCGCCGCGCCGAGGCCCGCATCCGCGGACAATACGCTCTCCTGCACGCCCTGCTCGAGAGCTTCGGCACCCCGGTGTTCTCCCTCGATGCCGAGCTGCGCTACACCAGCTTCAACCGCAACCACGCCGAGACGATGCGCGCGCTCTACGGCGCCGAGATCCGCCTCGGCGCCCGCATCCTCGACTACCAGCCCCCGGAGGACCGCTCCGTCGCCGAGGCCAACCTCCGGCAGGTGCTCGCCGGCGTGCCGCTCCTGGTCGAGGCCTACACCGGCGCCGGTGCGGCCCGTCGCTTCTTCGAGATCAACCACACGCCGATTCGCGACACCGGAGACACCGTCTCCGGCATCGCCGTGCTCGCCCGCGACCTCACCGAACGCCGCGCGATGGAGGACGCGCTCCGCGAGAGCGAGAGCCGCTTCCGCACCATCGTCCAGAACGCCGACGCCATCATCTTCGTCCTCGACCGCGAGGGCCGCTTCGAGCTCTCCGAGGGCCGCGGCCTCGCCGCCCTCCACCTCCGCCCCGGCGAGGTCGTGGGCCGCTCCGCCTTCGCCCTCTACCACGATGTCCCCGAAGTGCTCGCCGGAGTCCGCGACGCGCTCGCCGGGCACACCATCAAACGCGTCGTCCAGGTCGCCGGACTGGTCTTCGACACCTTCCTCACCCCGCGCCTCGACGCCACCCGCACTGTCACCGGCGTGATCGGTCTCGCCACCGACCTCACCGCCCGCGTGCGGGCGGAGGAGGCGCTCCACGCCGCCAACGAGAACCTCGAGCGCATCGTCCGCGAACGCACCGCCGCCCTCGCCGAGACCAACCGGCTGCTGACCCAGACCAGCCACCTCGCCCGCGTCGGCGGCTGGGAGGTCGACCTGCGCACCGGCACCAACACCTGGTCCGGCGCCACCCGTGAGATCCACGCCGTCGACGAGACGTTCGTGCCCACCGTCGAGAACGCGATCGCCTTCTACGCCGAGGAGTCCCGCCCGGTGATCACCGCCGCGGTGCAGGCCCTCGCGAACGCCGGCACGCCCTTCGATCTCGAGCTCGCCTTCGTCACCGCCCAAGGCGTACGCCTCTGGGTCCGCGCCCTCGGCGAGGCCTTCCGCGAGCAGGACCGCATCGTGAAGATCGGCGGCGTGTTCCAGGACATCACCGAGCGCCGGCGCGCGGAGGACGAACTTCGCCGCCAGCGCGACCAGCTCGAACAACTCCTCGCCGAACGCACCGCCGCCAACGAACGGCTGCGCGAGCTCGACCGGCTCAAGAGCGAGTTCCTCTCCACGATGAGCCACGAGCTGCGTACGCCGCTCAACTCCATCATCGGGTTCACCGGCATCCTGCTCAAACACCTCGCCGGGCCGCTCAATCCCGAACAGGACAAGCAGCTCGGCCTCGTCCAGACCTCCGCCCGCCACCTCCTCGCGCTCATCAACGACCTGCTCGACCTCTCCCGCATCGAGTCCGGCCGCATGCAGCTCGAACGCACCGAGTTCGACTTCGCCGGCGTCGTCGAGGAGGTCGCCGCCACCCTCCGGCCCCTCGCCGAGCAGAAGTCCCTCGCGCTCTCCACCCGCTGCACGCCCGACCAGCTGCCGCTGGTGAGCGACCGCCGCCGCGTGCTCCAGATCCTGCTCAACCTCGCCAACAACGCCGTGAAGTTCACCGAGCAGGGCGGCGTCGCCATCGCCGCGCATCCCGAAGGCGGACGTCTGGTGGTGACCGTCCGCGACACCGGCATCGGCATCCGCGCCGAACAACTGCCGTTCCTCTTCGAGGCCTTCCGCCAACTCGATTCCTCCCACAAGCGGCACTACGAGGGCACCGGCCTGGGCCTTCACCTGTGCAAAAAGCTGCTCGGCCTGCTCGATGGCACCATCGCCGTGACCAGCGCCCCCGGAACCGGCTCCGCCTTCACCTTCACCCTGCCACTCGCCGGCGTCCCCACGCCGTAGGTCCGGTCTCCGACCGGACACCTTCGGTAACCGCCCGCGCACCACCACCCGATCCCTCCTCCGCCGCCGCTCTCCTTTTCCCCGCCCGGTCGCAGACCGACCCTGCTCCACGCCCGCCCGCCCTCGCAACCTACCGCTCCGAGTTCCCCGTTCCGAGTCTCCACCTTCCCGTCTCCGGTTTCCGGTCTCACCGTCCACCGCCCCATGAAACCGTACGTCCTCATCGTCGACGACAGCGCCACCAACCGCTACCTCCTCGCCTTCCACGTGGGCCTGCTCGGCGTCGAAGTCGTCGAGGAGGCCCGCGGCCCCGCCGCCCTCGAGCTCGCCGCCGCCCGCCCGCCCGCCCTCGCCCTGATCGATCTCCACATGCCCGAGATGGACGGCTTCGAGCTCGCCGCGCGCCTCCGCGCCCTGCCCGGACTCGCCGCGCGCCCGCTCTTCGCCGTCACCGCCAACGTCTCCACCCAGACCAAGCGCGCCGCCCTCGCCGCCGGCTTCGCCGAGTACTTCTCC
>JAEXPL010000051.1 GCA_023446865.1 Verrucomicrobiota bacterium
CCTCGCACTTGCTGGCGAGGATGCGTTCGATCAGTTTCTTCGCGTTCGTTGTATTAAGCATAGGGCCGACAGGTTGGACGTTCTCGTCCCGCCTGTCGGCCTCATGGCATCTACGGGGTGAGCATGCCGGCGAGTAGGGCCGGGCTGTGACGGGCCGCGGTGGACGCGAGCCGCAGGGGACGGCCCGGGGCGTTGGCGTCCAGTCGAAGACTGGACCTACGGGAGGAGCATGCCGCGCGAGGGCCGCGAATTTGAGTTTCCAGCTGCGGGCGCATACCGCTTCCTGTGCACGTGCCAGATTCTCCTTCCTCCGAACTCACCGCTCGCATCGCCGCCGGCCGCAAGGCCGTGATGGCCCAGGTCGCGTTTTTCCACGCCCAGTTCGGCCGCGCCGCGAGCCACTGGAAACACGACGGCTCGCGGGTGACCGAGGCCGATCTCGCCATCTCGAAGGCGATCTTTGCGGAGCTCGGTGCGGCGTTTCCGGGCGACGATCTCTTCAGCGAAGAGCTGGCGGTGGGCGAGAATCCCTTTCCGCGGAAGAGCCGTTGGTCTTGGGTGCTCGACCCGATCGACGGCACCAACAACTACGCGCTCGGTGTGCCGGTGGTGGCGATTTCGCTCGGACTGCTGTGCGACGGCGAGCCGGTCTACGGTTTCCTCTACGATCTCGGGAGGCGCGGGCTGTTTCATGGCGGGCCGGGGTTGGGCGCTTGGGAGAACGACGAGCGGCTCGAGCCGAAGTTCGGGCGCAGCGGGCGGCACGAGCGGATTGTCGCCACGCACTCGCCGGTCGACCCGCGTTATCTGCCGCTGGCGACCACGATCCTCACCGAGTACAAGCTGCGTGGCTTTGGCAGCGGGGCGCTGCACCTGACCTACGCCTCGCTCGGCATGATCGACGTGTGCCTGGATTTCACCGTGAAGGTGTGGGACATCGCTGCGGCGACCGCCATCGCGCGGGCGACGGGGGCGAAGATGCATTTCTTCAACCAGTCGCCATTCCCGCTGCAGCAATTCGACCTGAAGATGAAGCCGCTCCAGTACTGCGCCGGCAGCCCGGAGGCGATCGATGGCATCATCGCGTTGGTGAAGAACGTCCGGCCCTGAGCAGCGGGTTTCTGGCTCTCTTCGCTCGTCCCTCGACCCTCGGCTGGAGCGATTGGCTCAGGTTGGTTTCGCTCCGGGCAGCACCTGCTCAACCACGACATCAAGTTTCTGCGACGGGTGACAGTCGGCACGGAGGGCGACGAAGCCGTCGCGGTGCTGGTCCCAGATCGGCCAGAGCGCCTGGCGGTCGGTCTCGGGCAGCGGGAGCTTCTCGATGGCGGCGCGGGAGAAGAAACCGAAGCGCCCCTCGGTGATGTGAGGCGGCAGGGCGTCGATCGGCACGCGGCAGCGGAAGAGGAACATGAGCCAGTGGCTCTGTCCCTCGTAGGCTTTCTCTGCGATCATCGAGAAGAGGTGGAGGTCGCGCTCGGCGACGATCGAAAGGCCGATCTCTTCGCCGACCTCGCGCGCGGCGCACTCGAAGGGCGACTCGCCGGTGGGCATCTCCAGCTTGCCGCCGATGGGGCTCCAGAGGCCGGCGTTGGGCGCCTTCGCGCGTTCGATGAGCAGGAGATCGCCGGCGCGGTTTTCGACGAAGACGAGGACGCTGATCTTGTAGGGAAGCATGGCGGAGCCGGATGGATGGGCGGGCGGAGAGTTGGCGGAAGCTGGGGCGGTGGGAAGTGCGAAGTTGGCGGCGACGCCGGGGCGAAGGCTGTGAATGCCGGCGCGGTCGCGACGACCGGAAGCGGCGCGACCGACTGGAAGAGCGATCGGGCGGCAGTGCTCACCAATTGGGTTTCGGCTGGCGAGGGGCTGGGCGGCTACACCTCCGCCACCGCCTCGTTGGTCGACACCGTTCCCTTCTCGGCGCCGATTTTCGATGGCGGCGACGATTCCGCCTTGAGGGGCGGCACATTGTCCTTCGCGCGACCGTCGTCGGGCGCGGGGGGGATGGCTTTCGCAGGCGCGACGCTCGCAGCATGCCGGCGGCCGGGGCCGGTGCACGGTGAACGGTGGACTGTGCACGGTGGACGGTGACCGGTGGGCGGTGCGCGGCTGGGCCCGCCATACCCGGGTCCGGACCATCCCGTTTTTTGCTTCCTCCGGGCGGGCCGGCCGGTTTGCTGGTCCGGTTTCGCCCAACGCCTTCAACCAACATCGACCATGTCCAGCAACCGTAAGCCCGTGCTCCTCGTCATCCGCGACGGCTGGGGGTTCAACCCCCACCCTGAGCAGGACAAGTACAACGCCGTGAAGCTCGCCCGCACCCCGTGCGCGGACTGGCTCGAGGCCAACTACCCGAAGTCGCTCGTGGCTGCCAGCGGCCTCGACGTGGGTGTGCCGGTGGGCGTGATGGGCAACAGCGAGGTCGGCCACCAGAACATCGGTGCCGGCCGCATCGTGAACCAGGAGATCGTGCGCATCACCAAGGCCCTCAAGGAAGGCGAGATCGAGACCAACGACGTCTGGCAGGCCGCGATCAAGCGCGTGAAGGAACGCGGCTCGAAACTGCACTTCATGGGCCTGTGCTCCGACGCCGGCGTGCACGCTCTGCTCGAGCACCTCTACGGCTTCCTCGAGCTCGCGAAGAAGGTGGGCTTGAAGGACAACGTCTTCGTCCACGCCCTCATGGACGGGCGCGACACCCCGCCGAAGAGCGGCCTCGACTTCATGAAGCAGCTCGACGCCAAGCTGGCGGAGATCGGCGTGGGCCGGGTCGCCAGCGTTTGCGGACGCTTCTGGGCGATGGACCGCGACAACCGCTGGGACCGCGTGAGCAAGGGCTACTTCCTCCTCACCGGCCAGAAGGCCGACGCCACCGCGAAGAGCGCGGTCGAGGCCGTGCAGGCCTACTACGACAAGCCGCTCAGCGAGACCCAGCAGGGCGACGAGTTTGTGGCCCCCACCTGGATCGTCGGCGCCGACGGCAAGCCGGTCGCCTCGATCGGGGACGGCGACGCGGTGGTCTTCTTCAACTTCCGCGGCGACCGTCCGCGCGAGATCGCCCGCGCCTTCGCGGAGGAGAACTTCAAGGAGTTCGAGCGCGGCAAGAAGCTCGACCTGTTCTTCGCCGGCCTCACCGAGTACCAGAAGGGCCTGCCGATCGAGGCGATCCTCAAGAAACCCGCCAAGATGAAGAACATCCTCGGCGAGTGGGTGAGCAAGAACGGCAAGACGCAGTTCCGTTCGGCGGAGACGGAGAAGTTCCCCCACGTGACCTTCTTCTTCAACGACTACCGCGAGGAGCCGTTCCCCGGCGAGGAGCGCGGCCTGGCCGCCAGCCCGAAGGTCTCCACGTATGATCTCGCTCCCGACATGTCGGCGGCGAGCGTCACGGTGATCGCGCGCGACGCCATCACCTCCGGCAAGTACGACCTGCTCGTCATCAACTACGCCAATCCCGACATGGTCGGCCACACCGGCTCGGTGCCGGCGGCGGTCCGCGCCTGCGAGGCGACCGACCTCGGCGTGGGCGTGCTCGTGGAGGCGGTGCTGAAGATGGGCGGCAAGGCCGTCGTCTGCGCCGACCACGGCAACGCCGAGCAGCTCTGGGACCCGGAGATCAACAGCCCCCACACCGCGCATACGCTCAACCTCGTCGAGGTGTTCGTGGCCGGCGAGGGCTTCTCGAAGCAGACCAAGATGCGCAGCGGCGGCCGCTTGGCCGACATCGCCCCGACGCTGCTCAAGCTCATGGGTCTGCCGCAGCCGCCGGAGATGACCGGCCAGTGCCTCTTCGAGGCCTGAGATTCCCACGACAGAGTGTTTTCACGGCGGCGGTCCCCAGGGACCGCCGTTTTTTTTCCGGCGCCGGAGAAAAGCGCAGGGTTGCCAAGTCAATGGTAGGTAAACAACATGCAGGCATGGTACCCCGGCCCCTCCTCCCCGTGCTGGTGTTCTGTGCAGCCCTCGACTTGGCAGTAGCCGCGCCCGAGAACGGACGCAGCGGCAATTTCGATCGCCCGCAGGCATCGGCGATAATCCAGAAGACAATCACCGTCGAAGTCCTCACGCCCGACGGGGCGTGGGAGCTCAAGATCGAGGAAGTTCGTCAGGTGGGAAAGGAACTCTGGGTCTTTGCCAAGGTCGCGCGGCCCGAAGGTGCGATCGGCGCGATGATGAAATCCGCCGCGAGCGACCAGATCAGCGGGCGTTTCCCCGACGTGGCGACCAAGACCTTCATCGTCGGCAAAACCTGGACATGGCAGAACGACGAGCCGGTGACCTGGCTCACCAGCTCCGCCGCACTCGACCGGCGCCGTCAGGGCCAACGTCTCTGGCGCCGCTGAGCGCACTCCCCGGTCCTTCCTCTTGCGACCGCCCCGGCCCGGGGCGGTTTTTTCGCGCCCGGCGCCGGTGGCGAGAAAGGCGTTGAGTCGCGCCGTGGGCGGCAAATGCTCGCGGCACGACTCCCGCCATGCCGCGCCGCCCGAAATCCACCCCCGTCCCGAGCCCCATCGATCTGATCGCCACGGCGATCGGGCAGTTCAAGGAGCGGCCGTCATGGGACGAGTATTTCATGGCGACGGCGCACCTCATCGCGTCGCGCTCGCCCTGCGACCGGCTGCACGTGGGCTGCGTGATCGTCTCCGCCGGCGAGCGCAGCAACCGCCTCGTGGCGGCCGGCTACAACGGTTTCCTCCCTGGCACGCCGCACGTCTCCCGCGTGCGCGACCAGCACGAGCAGGGCACGGTCCACGCCGAGCAGAATGCCATTGCCGACGCCGCGCGGCGCGGCAGCAGCCTCGACGGCTGCATCGCGTACGTGACCCATTACCCGTGCATCAACTGCGCGAAGATCCTCGCCGCGGCCGGCATTCGCACGATCAAGTTCCACAGCGACTACCACAACGACCCGCTCGTGCCGCTCGTCATCGGCGACGCCGGCGTCGTGCTGGTGAAGCTGTGAGGGCGGCGGGCGATTTTCGCGCTGGCGCCGGCTGCGAAACCGGGCCTGTTTCACGCTCCGTCCATCGGCGATGAGAGAACGAGGCAACAAATCCGAGTGGCTGGCCGGTTCGCTGTTGCTGGCCCATCCGAAGCTGCGCGATCCGAACTTCGCGCGGACGGTCGTGCTGATGTCGCTCCACAACGCCGAGGGCGCGATGGGCGTGGTGCTCAACCGCCCGATGGGGAAGACCCTCGCCGACCTCGGCCCGGAGTTCCGGCGCAGCGAGCTGGCCAAGGTGCCCGTGTATTGCGGCGGCCCGGTCAACCCCGAGCAGCTCATCCTCGTGGCCTGGCAGACGACCTCGCTCGACGGCACCTTCAAGCTCTACTTCGGCCTCGACCCGGACAAGTTGCGCGAACTCATGGGCGAGACGGCCCTGGAGGTACGCGCCTTCCTCGGTTACTCCGGCTGGACGGGCGGCCAGCTGGAGAACGAGATGAAACAGGACACCTGGCTGGTCTCGCCGGTGCCGGCCGAGCTGCTCGGCCGGCTCGAGGGGCTGGACCTCTGGAAGCGGATCGTCGGCGGCCTGAGCCTCGAGTGGCGGGTCATCGCCGACGAGCCCGAGGACCCGAGCCAGAACTGACCCGCCTTCCGCCCCCCCCTTTCACCGATGAAGCTCCAGCTCACGCCCAAGGAATACCGCCGCATCCTCCAGATGCTCTACATCGCCGACCATGTCCTCAACGGACGGCGCGACGACGAGCCCGTGGGCCTGCGCCTGAAATGCGAGGAGGCGTTGCAGGGGTTTCTGGGATACGCGGAGTCGTTCGGCTGCGCGGACCTGGTCGAGCAGCCCGAGGAGGCGTTGTTCAACTTCACCGCGGCCATGCCCGAGGAGCCCGGTGTGAGCGACGTGATCAACGACTACGACGAGGACACGTTCTGGCAGGAGCTGGTCACCCGCCTGGCCGAGCGCGACTACGAGCGCATCCACGGCCGGCCGGCGGCGCCGGACCCCGACGGCGCGCCCGAGACCGACGAGCAGCACGAGGAACGTGCGGCGGAACTGAAGACGCTCGAGGAGGGCTACTGGAAGGAGTTCGAGGCGGTGGGCGTGAAGCACCTCGAGCTCATTCGGGGCGGTTTCGGCCGGCCGTCGTGACGCGAGCTTGGCCCGGGCCCCGACGAGGGTTCTATCCCGCCGTGCACTCTTCCGACCGCTTAAGTCGACGACCGTCGAGTTAACCGGCGGCGCGTTCTAGGCGCTGGGCGTAGAGCGCGGCGGCGACGACCAGCCCGCCGCCGACCAGCAGGCGCGCCAAGTCGGTCTGCTCGCCGAAGACCAGCAGCGACACGGCGACGCCAAGCGGGGTCTTGGCGTTGTTCATCACGGCGAGGGTCGCGTTCGACACGCGCACGGCGCCGCGATTCCAGAGGAAGAACGCCGCCCCGGAGGCGAGCACGCCGAGGTAGGCGAGTACGCCGAGCTGCCGGCCGGTGAGCGCCGCGGCGGTGTCGACGACGTCGCCGCGCGCCAACGCGAGCGGCACGGTGGCGAGCACCGCGCCGAGGTAGAGCCAGGCGAAGATCTCGCGGTCGCGCACCTCCGGCTGCGCCAGTTTCCAGCGGCGGTAGAACACCTGGCCGAGGGCGAAGCAGAGGTTGGAAAGCTGGACGAGAGCGATGCCCGCCCATTCGGCGCGACCGAGCGGTTGCTTGGCGACGACCACGCCCGCACCCGCCACCGCGAGTGCGGCGGCGAACAACGGCGCCCAGCGAAACCGACGTTCGAGCACATCGTCGGTGAGGCAGACGAAGATCGGCGTGACGATCGTCAGCAGCGCCACTTGGTAGGCGGCCAGCGTGCGGAAGGCCGTCAGATAGGCCAGGTACATCAGCCCGAACTGCACGGCGCCGATGCCGACGAGGCGCAGCGCGGTCGAAAGTGGCACGGCGCGGGGGCGCAGGAACGGCAGAAACACGAGGAGTGCGAGCGCCACGCGCACGGCGGCGACGAACGCGCTGTCGACACCGCCGAGAAAGGTCTTGATCAGGCCGAACGAGAAGGCCCAGAGCAGGGAGACGAGCAGCAGGTACGGCATGGCGCGAGCCGCAGGGAAACGCAGCCCGCCGGCGCACGGCAATCCGCGAATGGCGCGCGGGTCCCACGGTTTCGCCTCCTCCTCCGGGCAAAGTGGGCCAATGGGCACCCCCTGGCTGCGGCCCGAAGTGCTGCGCAGACTGGAGCGGTTTGCCTTCTGCTGAAGCCGGCGGCGACGAACCCGGCCAGAGGCGCCGGCCTTACCGCGGCCGGCCACAGGTTCCCGAAAACCGCCCTAACCGCGGAAGAGCGCGCCGGCCTTCTTGCCGAGGAGGACGCCGAGGGCGACGATCGTCAGGGCGAGGAACGCCATTGCCCAGGTGCCGAGCGCGGCGGCGAGATAACGGCCGTCGCCGAGGAGCTGGTACAGTTCGTAGATCGCCTTGGTGATCGGGAAATAGGCGGCCTTCTGCGCGAGGATGATCGAGTCGGAGACCTCGAGCATGGCGAAGGCGAAGGCGAGCAGGGCGCCGGCGATGAGGTTGGCCGCGATCAGCGGCAGCGTGATCCGGCGCAGCGCCCGGGCGGCGGTGGCGCCGAGGTTCTGGGCCGCCTCCTCGAGCGCGACGTTCGTCTGCTGGAGGCCGGCGGCCGCGGCGCGCACGACGTAGGGCAGCCGGCGCACGGCATAGGCGATCACGAGCAGGACCGTGGGGTTCTCGACCGGATCGAGCGCCGCGAAGAATCGGCCTTCGCGCGTCATCGCGAGGTAGCCGAAGGCGAGGACCAGCCCGGGAACGGCGAGCGGGAGCATGATCAGGCCGTCGAGGAGCTTGCGGCCGGGCAGGCGGCTGCGGACGACGACCCAGGCGATCGCGACCCCGAGGACGAGGTCGAGCAGCGTGGCCAAGGCGGCGTAGCGCAGGCTGTTGCCGATCGCCGAAACGGTGAGGTCGTGGCCGAGCGCGAGGCGGAAGTTCTCCAGCGTGTACTGCGCCGGGAACACCGTGGCGTACCAGTCGCGCGAGCTCGCGACGAGCACGACGCCGACATGCGGCAGCACCGCGAACAACAAGACGGTCGCGAAGAGCAGCGCCACCGGCACCGACTGCCACCAGGGCAGCCAGCGCGCGGACGAGGCGGAGGTCGCGCGGGCCATCATCGCGTGGCCGGTGCCGCCGAAGAGGCCGCGGCCGACGGCGTAGAGCACGGCGCTGGAGACCAGGAGCAGCGCCACGAGCGCGTACGGCGCCGGGTTGCCCGAGAGCTCCTTGAGGAGCGCGAAGATCTGGACGGAGGTGAGGCGGTCGTAGTCGAAGACCAAGGGCACGCCAAGTTCGGTGAACGACCAGATGAACACGATGGTGCCGCCGGCGAACAGGCCCGGGCGGATGAGCGGCAGCGTGATGCGGCGGAAGCGGCGCCAGCCCGTGCAACCGAAGTTGGCGGCGGCCTCCTCCATCGCGGGGTCGACGTTGGCCAGCGCGGCCACGGCGTTGAGGAAGATGATGGGGTAGAGGTTGAGCGCCTCGACCAGCGCGATGCCCCAGAAGCGACCGTGGGCGAGCCAGTCGACGGTGGCGCCCGGCGCGAGCAGGCTGGCGTGCTGGAGCAGGGCGTTGAGCGCGCCGTACTGGCCGAAGATCTGGCGCAACCCGATCGCGCCAACGAAGGGCGGCAGCACGACCGGCACGAGGATGAGCGCGGTGAGGACGGCCTTTCCGGGGAAACGGTAACGATCGGCGCAGTACGCAAGCGGCAGCCCGAGCGCGAAGGCGAGCACGGTCGTGGCGCAGGCGAGCAGGAACGAGTTGAGCAGCCCCTCGCGGTAGAGCGGGTTCGCCAGCACGGCCCCGAGGTGGCCGAGGGTGAAGTGGCCGCCTTCGTCGACGAAGCCGCCCTGCACGACCTGGACGACGGGCCAGACCAGGAACGCGCCGAGAAACGCGAGCGTGCCGAGGAAGACGAGGCTGGCGAGCCACCGGGACATGCGCCCGCACTGTCGCACGAAACGCCGGCGGGCCAAGGTGAAACTCCGCGCCCCGCCGGCCCGCGCCGATTCTCACAAAGCTTTGCACGACCCGGCGGGCGCCCGCGCGGGCGAGTATCGGAGAACCGGAGAAGACGCAGAACCGTGTCGCGGTCGGACGCGAATTTGCGTCTTCGGCGGGGAGGGGCTCGGGTGCCTGTGGCAGCTATGGGGCGCCCTCGGCCGTCCGGCGGAGGGCGGCGCGGTCGGTCTTGCCCTGGGCGGTGCGGGGCCAGGCGGCGACCGGGCACCAGCGGCGCGGGAGTTTGTGGGGGCTCAGCGTGGCGCGGAGCGCGCGCTCGACGGCGGCGAGGTCGGGGACGTCGGCGGCGGGAAAGACGGCGGCAACGCATTCGCCCCACCGCGGATCAGGCAAGCCGAGCACGACCACCTCGGAGAATGCTCCGGTGGCGCGGAGCGCGTGCTCGACCTCGGCGGGATGCACCTTCTCGCCGCCGGTGTTGATGGCCGAGTCGGCGCGGCCGACGACGTGGAGGCGGCCGGCGGAGTCGAGGCGGCCGAGGTCGTCGGTGTGGAGCGGGCCGGGCGCACGCTGCCCGGGCCAGTAGCCGAGGAAGAGCGCGGGCGAGGCGACGGCAATGCGGCCGAGCTCGCCGGTGGCGAGCGGCGCCCCGGTCTCCGGATCGAGGATGCCCACGGTGGCGCAGGGGAGGGGGCGCAGGCCGGTTTCACCGGCGAGAAACTCGGCCGGCGGCTGGACGGCGAGGGCGGCGGCGAACTCGCTGGCGCCGTAGGCGATCGCGAGCGG
>JAEXPL010000325.1 GCA_023446865.1 Verrucomicrobiota bacterium
GCCAAGAACCTCGTCGATTCCGAGATCATGGTCGGCCACCTGCTGGCCGCCGGCATGCGCGTCATCCCTGAGGCCGACAAGGCCGACGCCGTCATCGTCAACACCTGCTCGTTCATCGAGGCCGCCAAGGAGGAGAGCATCCAGGCCATCCTCGAGGCCAACGAGCAACGCGGGCTGCGCAAACGCCGTCGCGACCAGAAGCTCATCGTCGCCGGCTGCATGGCCCAGCGTTTCGCCAAGGAACTGCCCGGCGAGATGCCCGAGGTCGACGCCTTCATCGGCCTCGACCAGGTCACCAAGGTCGCCCCGCTGATCGAACAGCTCTGCGGTCACAAGCGCGCCGCCGGCGAAGCGCCGGTCACCGACGTCAACCGCCGCTCGACCTTCATCCCCGATTTCGACACGCCGCGCTTCCGCCTCACGCCGAAGCACACCGCGTACGTGAAGATCGCCGAGGGTTGCAACCACCCCTGCACGTTCTGCATCATTCCGCAGATCCGCGGCCGCCACCGCAGCCGCACGATCGAGTCCGTGGTGCGCGAGGCGCGCCAGCTCGTCGCCGAGGGCGTGAAGGAGCTGAACCTGATCTCCCAGGACACGACTTTCTTCGGCATGGACCGGTGGGCCGAGAAGGCCGGCCCGCGCGCCAAGGTCGACTCCGCCCGCGGCGACACCCTCGCCCTGCTGCTGCGCGAGCTCGATGCCATCGAGGGCGATTTCTGGATCCGCCTCCTCTACACGCACCCGGCCCATTGGAGCGACGAGCTCATCCGCACCATCGCCGAGTGCCCGAAGGTCGCCCGCTATATCGACATCCCGCTCCAACATATCTCCGACCACATGCTCGGCGAGATGCAGCGGGAGACTTCGTCGCAACATATTCGCGACCTCGTGCGCGCCATCCGCGCCGGCATTCCCGGCGTGACCCTGCGCACCACCTTCATCGTCGGCTTCCCCGGCGAGACCGAGGCCGACTTCGCCGAACTGCTCGAGTTCATCCGCACGACGCGCTTCGACCGCCTCGGCGTCTTCCGGTATTCGCAGGAGGAGGGCACCCGCGCCGCGAGCCGCGCCGACCAGCTCCCCGACAAGGTGAAGGAGCAGCGCTGGCACGCCGCCATGGCGCTCCAGCAGCAGATCGCCCGCGAGGTCGGCGAGGCCCACGTCGGGCAGACGCTGCGCGTGCTGGTCGAGGCGCCGGGTGTCGCCCGCGCGATGGGCGACGCCCCCGACATCGACGGCCGTGTCTACGTTTCCAAGACACTGCCGGTCGGTGCCTTCGCCGACGTCGGGATCAACGGCGTGCGCGACTACGATCTGCTGGCCCTGCCCCGGGGTGAACACCCCGTGCGCCCCGTCGCGGCCAAGGAGGCGCGCTAGAAATATTTCCGCGGCGCGGTTTACTTTCGCGTTCGGCGGCCGATATTTCTCCGCGGGAGCAACCTCCCGGACAGCAGTTCACCTCGGCGACCTACACTGGAAAGGAAACCTGAAAGCGGCTCCATTACCCACCTCACCATGAGGGCCACATCTATGGCTCCCGGAGACTACCGCCCGATCAAACTTCCAGCCTGTTCGCCACCGAGATTAGTTACCCCGAGAGATTCTCACCCGAAGGCCGTCCCACGAGGGACGGCCTTCTTGTTTGTCCGCCGCTGCCAAACGCCGTCAACCGGGAGTTTTCCCTCATTTTCTACGCCTCCCCTTAACCGCTTCGCTGCTTCGCCGATACGCAGGGCAACCAATTTCCCCATCCATGCAAAGCATCGACATCGAACTCGACATGGCCCGGACCTGTTTCGGCGAGCTCACGCTCGAACAACGCAACCGGCTCCTCGCCTACTACGAATACCCCAGCGACGAGACCTGGGACGATGTGTACAATCTCACCATCATGCCCTACGGCCACATCAACACCGTCTGGCAGGCCGTCTGCGCCATCGCCCCCACCTTCCCGACCCGCGGCCCCTGCGTCGCCGCCTTCGGCCAGCGCCTCGAGCCGTGGCCGCGTATCCCTTCCCCGGAGCTGTTCCGCCAGGCGCTGATCTTCGCCACCCACTGATCTTCCGTCCACAACGCCATCCGCCCAAAGGCCGGAGCCACGCGCTCCGGCCTTTTCTTTTCCCCGCCCGGGCGGAGCCGGTGGAAATTCGTTGCTGATTCCCCGCCCGCGCCTCTTGGTCTTCGCCCGCCACCCATGACGTCCCGCGAACGCTTCCTCGCCGCCTGCGCCTGCCAGCCGCTCGAGCGCCCGCCCCTCTGGATCATGCGCCAGGCCGGCCGCTACCTGCCCGAGTACCGCGCCCTCAAGGCGAAACACAGTTTCCTGAAGCTGGTGCGCACCCCCGACCTCGCCGCCGAGGTTACGCTGCAGCCCCTGCGCCGTTTCCCGCAGCTCGACGCTGCAATCGTCTTCTCCGACATCCTCGTCATCCCCGAGGCCCTCGGCCAGGGCTACCGTTTCAAGGAGGAGGGCGGCATCGCCATGGATTGGCGCATCGAACGCTGGGAACAGGTCGACCGCCTCTCCGTCGAGCTCGTCCCCGAACGCCTGCGCTATGTCGCCGAGGCCCTCCGCCGCACCCGCGAACAACTCGGCCCCGACCGCGCCCTGCTCGGTTTCTGCGGCTCCCCATGGACGCTCGGCGCCTATATGGTCGAGGGCGAGGGCTCCGACACCTTCGCCCGCGCCAAGGCCCTGCTCTACGGCGACCGGCCGCTCTTCGACAAGCTCATGGAGAAACTCGTCCGCGCCCTCGTCGCCTATGTGCGGATGCAGATCGAGGCCGGCGCCGACGCCGTGCAGATCTTCGACTCATGGGCTGGCATCCTGCCCGCCGCCGACTATGAGGCCGCCTCGCTGCGCTGGACCCGCCAGCTCATCGCCGCGCTGCCGCCGGGCTTCCCCGTGATTCTCTACGCCAAGGGCGCCGCCGCCAGCCTGCCCGCCCTCGGCGCGAGCGGCGCCACCGTGCTCGGGCTCGACTGGACCCTCGACCTCGCCGTCGCGCGCCGCGCGCTCCCGGCCACCGTCGCCGTGCAGGGCAACCTCGACCCCGTCCTCCTCAACACCACGCCCGCCATCGTCACGACCGCCGCCGAGCGCCTGCTCGGCTCGATGCGCGGACAGACCGGCCACATCTGCAACCTCGGTCACGGCATCCTGCCCGAGGCCAAGATCGACTGCGTGGAGGCGCTCTGCTCCACCGTCGCGGGCTGGCGCGGTTGAACTGCGCAGCCCCGGCAAGCCTCGCGGATTTCGCTCGGGAGACCGGCACCGGCGCGACCTCCGGATTCCCGACGGGGAAATCCCGGCTCTCCCCTTGACTCAAAAGGGTCCCCCCCTACCCTCGGGCGCCTTTTTCTCCGGCATGGCCTCCGACCTGAAAGACACCCTGAACCTGCCCAAGACCGATTTTCCCATGAGGGCCAACCTCGTGGGACGCGAACCGCAGCGGGTGTCGCACTGGGAGAAGCTCGACCTCTACACGCGCATCCAGGCGAAGAACGCCGCCGGCACACCCTTCGTCCTCCACGACGGCCCGCCGTTCACCAACGGCGATGTCCACATCGGCACCGCGCTGAACAAGACGCTCAAGGACATCACGCTCCGCTACCGCTCGATGCGCGGTTGCCGCACGCCCTACGTCCCGGGCTGGGACTGCCACGGCCTGCCGATCGAACAGAAGGTCTCCCGCGAGATCCAGGCGAAGAAGGAAACCCTCACCACCGCGGAGCTTCGCCAGCGCTGCGACGCCTTTTCCGAGACCTGGATCGCCACGCAGACCCGCCAGTTCAAGCGCCTCGGCGTCCTCGCGGATTGGAAAAACGAGTACAAGACGAAGGCGCCGGCGTTCGAGGCCGACATCCTTCGCACCTTCGCCGGCTTCGTCGAACAGGGCCTCGTCTACCGCAGCAAGAAGCCCGTCTATTGGTCCATCCCATTCGAGACCGCCCTCGCCGAGGCCGAGATCGAGTACAAGGACCACCGCAGCCTTTCCATCTGGGTGCGTTTCGCCCTGCCCGCCGGCGAAGCCGCGAAGTTCGGCCTACCCACGGGCGTGCCGGCCAGCGTCGTCATCTGGACGACCACGCCGTGGACGCTCCCGGCCAACCTCGCCGTCGCCGTCCATCCCGAGCTCGACTACGTCTTCGCCCGTCACGGTGCGGAGATCTTCCTTGTTGCCGGCGACCTGCTGGAGAAGTTCGCCGCCGATTGCGGCCTGGAGGGCAGCCTCGAGGTGTTGCGCAAGGTGCGCGGCGCCGAGCTGGAGAACATCCAGCCCCGCCATCCCTTCATCGATCGCCCCTCGCCGATCGTGCTCGCCGACTACGTGACGACCGACAGCGGCACCGGCTGCGTCCACACCGCGCCCGGCCACGGCCAGGACGACTACCAGACCGGCCTGCGCTACAAGCTCGAGATCTACTGCCCGGTCGGTGACAACGGCTGCTACATCGACGACGGCCGCGTCCCCGCCGACCTCGTCGGCCTCTCGACCCTCGAGACCGTCGAGATGCTGGAGAAGTAGCGGACCTCGCCCGCCAACTTCAACGTGGTCAAGAAGCTCGAGGCGCTCGGCGCCCTCGTGAAGTCCAAGAACCTCGAGCACAGCTACCCGCACTGCTGGCGCTCGAAGACCCCGATCATCTTCCGCGCCGTCGACCAGTGGTTCGTCTCGCTCGACAAGGCGATGTCCACCGGCTCCTCCGCGCGCACCAAAGCCCTCGCCGAAATCGGCAACGTCGCGTGGGTGCCGGAGTCCGGCGAGAAGCGCATCCGCGGCGCCGTCGAGGCCCGCCCCGACTGGTGCATCAGCCGCCAGCGCACCTGGGGCGTGCCGATCCCGGCGGTCTACGACGAGCAGAAGAACGCCTACCTCGACGCCGGCGTCATCCGCGCCGTCGCCGCCAAGATCGCCGAACGCGGCTCCAACTTCTGGTACGACGCCACACCCGCCCAGCTTCTCGAGGGCGTCGCCCTTCCCGCCGGCTGGCCCGCCGCCGACAAGCTCACCTGCGGTCGCGACACGCTCGACGTCTGGATCGACTCCGGCTCCTCCCACGCCGCCACGCTCAAGCGCCAGCAAGGCGCCACGCAGTGGCCGGCCGATCTGTACCTCGAGGGCAGCGACCAGCACCGCGGCTGGTTCCAGTCCTCGCTCTGGACCGGCGTGATCTCGCACGGCGGCGCGCCCTACAAGACCGTGCTCACCCACGGCTTCATCGTCGGCAAGGACGGCAAGAAGATCTCCAAGTCCGGCCAGTACGAGAAACCGCCGACCTCCGACAACTACATCGCCCAGTATGGCGCCGACGTGATCCGCCTCTGGATCGCCTCGCAGGATTTCACCGAGGACATCCGCGTCTCCGACCTCGGGCCCGATCTCAAGAACCCGTCGAGCATCCTCAACGTCGTCGGCGAGGCCTACCGGCTCCTGCGCAACACGCTCCGCTACCAGCTCTCCTGCCTCTACGACTTCGATCCGGCGAAACACACCGTCGCCGCCGACCAGCTCGACCCGCTCGACCGCTGGGCGCTGCAAAAAACCGCCGAGCTCGTCGACGCCGCCACCGCCGCCTATGAGGCCTACGAGTATCATCGCGTCTACCAGCTCGTGAACCAGTTCTGCTCGGTCACGCTCTCCGCGACCTACCACGACATCCTCAAGGACCGCCGCTACACGTTCCCCGCCGGCTCCGCCCAGCGCCGCAGCTCGCAGACGGCGATCCACGCGATGTTCTCCGCGCTCGTGCGCCTCGTGGCGCCGATCACGACCTTCACCGCCGACGAGGCGTGGAGCTTCGGCATCCACAAGGCCGAATACGCCGACGACTCGATCCACCTGCAGTCTTGGCCGGAGGTGCCCTTCGAGTGGCGCGCCCCCGAGCTCGCCGCCGAGTTCGACCAACTCATCGCCTTCCGCGCGAAGGTGAACGAAAAGCTCGAAGCCCTCCGCCAGTCGGGCGAGATCGGAAAAGGCCTCGCCGCCGCGGTGCAGCTCACCGGCGGCGCCGACGATCTGTTCTTCGAGCTTCTCACCCGCCACCGCGACAACCTCGCCGAGCTCTTCATCGTCTCCCGCGTCGAGCTCGTCGCCGGATCCGGCCCCGTCTCGATCGTCGTCACTGTCGCCGGTGGCGAACGCTGCCCGCGCTGCTGGCGCTGGGTTCCCGCCCTCTCCCCCACCCCCGCCCACGGCAACGCGTGCCCCCGCTGCGCCGAGGCGTTGCCGCACTAAACCAGAACACAGTCCCGCTTTCTTACTGCGTTATGCCCAACTCCAAGAAGTCCAAGCC
>JAEXPL010000387.1 GCA_023446865.1 Verrucomicrobiota bacterium
GCTGCAAGCGGTCGCCGAGCCGGACGCTAAGTATTCGGATCTCGGGGCCGAGGACCGCCTTCGGTTGCAGATGCTCGCTTACCAGGTCGACGGGCAGTCCAGTCAGGTCGGGAGCGGCGCCACGTTCCTCGATCGTCTCAAGCAGAACCCCGCCAGTCGCGCCGATCTCGGCGAACTGGCGAAGCTGCTCGCCGCCAGAAACGAGACTGTGCCCAAGCAGATACCGGGGCTCGAAGACACTCCGCTCCGACTCCACGCACACTACAGCTCACGTGAGATCCTCACGGCCGGCGGATTCCACACCGAATCTCGACGTACGCCGTTCCGCGCCGGCGTGCTCGCCCTCGAGGACCGCAAGACGGAGTTCCTCTTTGTCACGCTCGACAAGTCCGAGGCCCTGCACGCAGCGGTCGCCTACCACGACTACGCGATCTCCACGGATCGGTTCCACTGGCAGTCGCAGAACAGCGCCGGACCAGAAACCAAGGCCGGCCAACGCTACCTCGGGAGTCCGCTCAACGGTTGGCGGTTTCAGCTCTTCGTCAGGCCCAGAAAGGGCGACGCCTACTGCGCGCTGGGACCGGTCACTCTCGAGGAGTCGAAGGGCACAAAGCCCATGTCGATCATCTGGAGACTCGCCGTCCCGATGCCGCCCCGCCTGTTCACCAAGTTCAGCGTGCTACGCGCGGTTTAGCGGCTTCCGTCGAAAACGGTGCGCGGGCGACCGTCACCGAAATTGCCCACCACCGCTACCTCCGGAAACGCGATACCCGGGGCGAGCTTCAGCGCCAACTCGCGCGCCTCGTCATAGCTCGGCCGGTCGGCAATGTGTTCGAGCAGGCCATCGGCACCGACTCCGTAGAGCGCGAAGAATGGCCGCCCGTACTCTTCGTCGAAGGGATCGTCGTCCACCGTCATCGGCACCGCACCATCCTCCGCCGGGGTGCAGCGCATGGTCTGGATGCGGAACCGGCGAAAAGCCGATCCACGGACTGGATTCTCAGCTTCAAGTTCGAGCGGCACGATGAGCGCGGCGGAGCCGATGACCGGCAGCCGTAGCCGCAACGCGGCGCGCAAACAATCCCGCTCGTCAAACCTCGCCAAGCAGTCAGCCCCGACTAGCTCCACGCAAGCGCCGCCAAAGCGGTCTTCGAGGAAGTACGGCCAGCACTCGTCGAACTCATCGAAGCAAACGTGGTGCGCCGCCCACGTCTCGAACAGCGTGGCGACTCGCATCACCTCCCGCATCCACTGGATGCCATCGCCGTAGCACGCGCTGAGATCAGGCCGCGGATCGCATTGGCATGCTTGCCACAGCGAAACCGCCGCTCCAAGCACCGCAGCAGGATCAGCACTGGGCGTGTGTGGATCGGTTGCACAAGAGTCTGGCATACCTCGGAGGCTACCAGACCAAGGTCCTGAAGTTTATAGACGATGAGTCATAAACGCCGCGGTTGCGGGCACAGCCGCCCCGGGTTGCTTGGCTCATGTCCATCCCCGCTGCTGCGCCCATTCATCCCGCCGTCCGGATCGGCCACGGGCACCCGCTACCGGACACCGCAGCGGTGCCACTGCAGGGCGATCTCTGAACACCGGTCCTCCGTCATCCGTGCACCCAATCGCGTGGGGCGCCGCCCTCGACGCGACCGTCATCCGTCCTCTCGAAGTCGCCTCGCGACGAAGACTCTGCTGCACAGCAGAGCGTCCTCGGCCGCTCCTGCGGCACCCTGAGCCTGCCGGCGGTGAGCGTGTCGAATCCGCCGAAGCGCACCCACCGGCCACCGTTCACCGGCAACCGTCCTCCGCCCTCCATCCATCGCGTGGGGCGCAGCCCTCTACGCGACCGTCCTCAGCCAGTCCCGCCCGGCACCTTCCCGCTTGACTGGTTTAACCATACGTCCGACTGGTTTAACCATACGATATGAGCCTGCTCGCCGTCCTCTTTCCCCAGGTCCGCGCCGAAGTGCTCCGGTTGCTCTTCGCCGATCCCGCCGCCGAACTGCACCTGCGTGAACTCACCCGCCGCAGCGGCCTCACGCTGGGCACGCTCCAGACGGAGCTGGCCAAGCTCCTTGCGGCCGATCTCGTCACCAGCAGCCGCGACGGCAACCGCCGCTATTACCGCGCCAACGCCGCCCACCCCCTGTTTCCCGATCTCCAGCAGCTCGTGCTGAAGACTTCCGGACTTCGCGAGGTGGTCGCCGAGGCCCTTCGGGGCGTGAAGAACATCGAGGTGGCGTTCGTCTTCGGTTCGCTCGCGACTGGTCCAGGCAAAGCGGCCAGCGACATCGACCTGCTCGTGATCGGCGACGCCGGACTGCGCACGCTCGCCCCGCGGTTGCGCCCGGCCGCCGAACGCCTCGGCCGCGAAATCAACACCGTCACGATGTCCGCCGCGGAATTCGCGAAGGGGCGGAAGAAGAACCCGTTCCTCGTCGATGTGCTCGCCAAGGAGAAGCTCTTCGTGAAGGGTGGCCCCGATGAGCTTGAGCGACTGGCATAGGGCCGGGTGGCTGAAGCCGCACCAGACCTCGCGGCAACAAGTCTCCGATCTGTTCGCGATCGTGGATCGCGATCTGGCGGACGCCGCGCGCGGCCTCTCCCCTGACTGGAAGTTCGGCATCGCCTACAATGCGGCGCTCAAGCTCTGCACCGTGCTGCTGTACGCCGAGGGCTGGCGCCCGGAGAAGGCCCTCGCGCACTACCGCACCTTGCAGGCGTTGCCCCTGATCCTTGGCGACGCGCGGAAGGACGACGCCGACTACCTCGACGCCTGCCGCAACAAGCGCAACACCGCCGAGTACGATGCGGTGGGACAGGTGAGCCCGCAGGAGGCGGAAGAGTTGGCCGGCTTCGTCCGCGAACTGCGGGAATCCGTGGTGGAATGGTTGGGGCAAACCCATCCCGAGCTGTCGCCGTGGACTAAGTGACCGCGCTGCGCACGCAGCCAAGGTTCGTCGCCCCAATCGAAAACAATCTTCGGCCGTCAGTCGTCCGTCCTCCGCCAACCTTCAACCGGCCACTTGCCACTTGTTACCTGGCGCGTGTTACTTCCGTCCTCCGCCTGCCGCGCACCGTCCGCCGTCTACTGACAACCGTCCACCGCTCACCGTCCTTCAGCATCCGCCCTCCGCTCTCTGTCATCT
>JAEXPL010000471.1 GCA_023446865.1 Verrucomicrobiota bacterium
GTGCAGACCACCTCGTCCCCCGTTCTCGTCACCGGCGCCAGCGGTTTTGTCGGCGGCAAGCTCGTCGAGCGCCTCCTCGCCGAAGGTCGTCGCGTGCGCGCCTTCAGCCGGCGGCCGTTGCCGGCGCTCGAGGCCCGCGGCGTGGAGATCGTCCTGGGCGAACTCGCCGATCGCGCCGCGCTCGCCCGCGCCTGCGCCGATGCGGAGACGGTGTTTCATGTCGCCGCCCGCGTCGGCGTCTGGGGACCGGCCCGCGAGTTCCAGGCCGTCAACGTCGAGGGCACCACCAACCTTCTCGCGGCCGCCCGCGCCGCCGGCGCCTCGCGCTTCGTGTACACGAGCTCGCCGAGCGTCGTCTATTCCGGCGGCGACCTGCGCGGGGCCGACGAATCCGCGCCGCTCTGCACCGCGGCACCCTGCGCGTACCCAATTTCCAAAGCCGAGGCCGAGCGCCGCGTCGCCGCCGCCAACGCGCCCGCCTTCCGCACCGTCGCGCTGCGCCCGCATCTGGTCTGGGGGCCGGGCGACCATCACCTCGTGCCCCGCGTCGTCGCCCTCGCCCGGGCCGGTCGTCTGCGCATCGTCGGCACCGGCGAGAACCGGGTCGACCTCACCCACATCGACAACGTCGTCGATGCCCACCTCCTCGCCGAGCGCGCCCTCGGCACGCCATCCGCCCCCGCCGCCGGCCGCGCCTACTTCATCACCAACAGCGAGCCCGTCGCGCTCTGGCCGTGGATCAACGACCTGCTCCTGCGCCTCGGCGCGATGCCGATCCATCGCCGCGTTTCCCGCCGCGCCGCCATCGCCGCCGGGGCGGTGTGCGAGGCGCTCTGGACCCTGTTCCCACTCGACGGCGAGCCGCCGATGACGCGTTTCGCCGCCAAGGAACTCGCCACCGACCATTGGTTCTCGATCGAGGCGGCCCGCCGCGATCTCGGCTACGAACCACGTGTCGCGATGGCCGCCGGGCTCGAGGAGTACATCGCCCTGCTGCGCCGTCAGCCCTCCGGCGCGCTGTAGGCCGGGTCGCCGACCCGGCTCGGCTCCCTACCGGCGCCCCGGGCCTGCCACGCCCCTACGGTGGCGCACGGCGGCGCCGTCCGCCTTCGTTCTCTTCGTTGCCTTTTGTCGGTCCGCTCGGGCCAGCGCGTCCCGTCCGAAAGGCTCGCGCCCCACGGCACAACCTGCTCGGCTCGCGGTCTCCCTTCCGCTCGCGATGAAACGTTTCCTCCCTCTTCTGCTCGCTCTCTCCGCCCTCCTCGCCCCCGTCGCAGCCTTCGCCGCCAGCGAGACGATGTCGGAGCGCGAACTCAAACGCCTCGTCCAACGCGAACACACCATCCTCGCCGCCGCCCAGGCCGCCGGCGACCAGCTCGACCGCAGCAGCACCGAGATGCAACTCAGCGAGATTGTGCGCGAGTACGAGGCGCTGCTCCGCAAGGACCCCAAGTTCGTCGCCGCCTACATCGCCTACGGCCTCTTCCTCAACACCACCGGGCACGCGCAACGCTCCTACGCGATCTTCAAGAAGGCCGAGGCGATCGACCCCGACCAGCCCATCATCCAGAACCAAATCGGCAACCACCACGCCGAGGAGGGCGAATACACGGAGGCCGCCACCCGCTACGAGACGGCCATCCGCCTCGCGCCCAAGGAACCGCTCTACCACTACCAGCTCGGCACGCTCCTTTACGAGTACCGCGAGTTCTTCATCGACGCCAAAGTCTACACCCGCGACGCCCTCCTGCGGCGCAGCGCCGACGCCTTCGCCCGGGCCGCCGAGCTCGCCCCGGACAACATCGCCTACACCTACCGCCACGCCGAGAGCTTCTACGATCTCCCCGATCCCGACTGGAACGCCGCCCTCGCCGCGTGGAAGGCCATCGAGCAGCGCGCCAAAGCCGGCGTCGAGCTCCAGACCACCCAACTCCACCAGGCCAACATCCTCGTCCAGCTCGGCCGCCAGGACGAAGCCCGCGCCCTTCTCGACCAGATCACGGAAGCCTCGCTCCAGGCCAACAAGCAGAAGTTGGTTGATCAGCTCTCCGGAACTCCCGAGAAAGCGCCCTGATGGATCTCCGCGACGGTCTTCTCTTCTTCATCATTCTCGTCTGCAGCCTCTGCATCCACGAGTGGGCCCACGCGTGGGTGGCCGACAAGCTCGGCGATCCCACGCCGTACAACGACGGCCGCCTGACGCTCAATCCGCTCCCGCACATCGACCTCCTCGGCACGATCATCTTCCCGCTGATGTGCATCTTCGCCTTCGGTGGCGGCTTCTTCCTCGGCTGGGCCAAGCCGGTGTCCGTCAACGCCGGCTACTTCAAGCACCCGGGACGCGACGACACGCTTGTGACCGCCGCCGGCCCGTTGTCCAACCTCGCGCTCACACTGTTGTCCGCCCTCGTCGGCGCGGTGTCCGTCCGCTTCCTGCCGCAGACGGCCGAGCTCGTGCACCACGTGATCGCGATCAACGCGTGGCTTTTCGTCTTCAACATGCTGCCGCTGCCGCCGCTCGACGGCGGCCGCATCCTTCGCCACGTCGTGGGCATGTCCTGGGAGACGTTCGCACGCATCTCACAGTGGAGCATGCTCGTGCTCATCGCGGCGTTCTATCTCGTCCCGAAGATCAACTACATCTTCGCCTTTGCGATCGCCATCACCGCCGCGCCGGCGGAGCTGTTGTTCCAGTTGCTCGGGGGCCGCTAGATCTGTCGGCCTGCCGCTGTTGCCGGGGGCGGCGACCCCGGCCGAACGAGCCGGCCTCACCGCGACCGCCTACAACTGTTCTGGGCCGTAATCATGCATTTGCCGCAAATCGACGAGCGAACCTCCATCCACCGTTGGTGAACCCGTCGGCAGGCATGCTCTCCCCGTGGGTCCGGTCTCCGACCGGACACCTCCGACTCCAGCAATGACCGCCCGCTCACGCATTCCGGCGTCCCGTCAGAGATTGGACTCGCGGACTGGATGACCATGGCTGAGTCCGTCCGCGTCCGCGCCCCACGCAGTCGGCCACTTGCGCCGCCGCCGTTTGCCCGCACGTTGCCGGCCCTCTGCGATGAATACCATCACCACCGACCAGCTCCTCACCTCGCTCAACTGGCGCTACGCCACCAAGGCGTTTGATCCCGCGCGCAAAATCTCCGCCGCCACCTGGACCGCGCTCGAGGACGCCCTCGTTCTCGCCCCGTCGTCCTTCGGCCTCCAGCCCTACCGCTTCCTCGTCGTCCGCGACACCGCCCTGCGCGCCAAACTGCGCCCCCACTCGTGGGACCAGTCGCAGGTGACCGAAGCCTCGCACTTCGTCGTCTTCCTCGCGCGCACCGAGATCACCGCCGGCGACATCGCGCATCTCATCGACCGCGTCGCCGAGGTACGCGGCCAACCCGCCACCGCCCTCGCCGGCTACCGGCAGGTGATGGAAGGCAGCCTGCTCAACGAGGCGCGCAAACCGCATCTCCACGACTGGGCCGCCCGCCAAGCCTACATCGCCATGGGCCAGCTCATGACCGCCGCCGCGGTGCTCGGCATCGACACCTGCCCGATGGAGGGCTTCGATCCGTCCAAGTACGACGAGATCCTCGGCGTCCGGAAAGAGGGTTACGCCACGATCGCCGCCGTCGCACTCGGCTACCGCGCGGAGAGCGACAAGTACGCCACGCTCCCGAAGGTCCGTTTCCCCAAGGCCGACCTGATCAAGACGGTCTGAGGCGGGGCAGAGCCTATTGTGCTTCGCGGGATATGCTGTTCGGGGTGGACCGCGTTGCCCCCAACGCGGTCGCGCGTGTGAGCCGCCGTGCACAGCGTCCGTCGACAAGTTGTCATGTCACCGCCGCAAACCGAGTTCTCGACCCGCTTGGGGGCAAGCGGGTCCACCCGCAAGCGCGAGCCAATCAAGCGAGGCCCGATAGTCGCGCTCCGCACTCCTCACCCTTCCTCGAGCTCGACGTTCCAGTAGGCCACGTCGATGAAGTGCTTCCACGCCGGGTGGTGCGGCTGCTTGTCGAGCATCGTCGAGATGATCGGCCGCCACTTCGGCCGCGTGGGCTTGCGGATGAGCCGCAGGTGCGCCTCGTGCGGCAGCCGGTTGGCCTTGTGCGAATTGCAGACGATGCACGAGCACACGATATTCTCCCACGTCGTCTTGCCGCCGTAGTGCCGCGGTATGACGTGGTCGAGGTTGAGCTCCTCGCGCAGGAAGGTCTTCCCGCAGTACTGGCAGCGGTTCTTGTCGCGCTCGAAGACGTTGTTGCGGGTGAGCTTAAGCTCCTTGCACGGCATCTTGTCGAAGACCGTGAGCAGGATCACGCGCGGGAGGCGGATGTGCTGCCGCACCGTGTGCACGCCCTCGCACTCCTCCACCGGCGGGTTGTGTCGCGAGAAATCCACCCAGTCCATCAGCGAGAACACCCGGAAATCGTCGATCGCCTCGTCGTGGTGGACCACCTGCGCGTGCTCCCGGGCCAGCAGGACGAAGGCGTGGCGCGCCGCGACGACGTTGACCGCCTGCCAGAGGCGGTTGAGCACGAGGACCGGTTGGGTGAGCACGGCGTCCATCGGGGGCACCGAAGTAGCCGCCACCCGCCGCCCTGTCAAGGGACCGGACCGTGACGAACGAGCGACGCCTCGCGCGCTCTGAGCGGTAGGGCCGGTTGTCCCCAACCCCCGCCACCCCCACCCCGCGGCAACA
>JAEXPL010000473.1 GCA_023446865.1 Verrucomicrobiota bacterium
GTCAGCAACCGCGACCCGTACAACTGGACCGTCAGCGGCTCCCACGACGGCGTGACCTGGACCGTGATCGACACCCGCAGCGCCCAGACCTTCGCCTCCCGCAAGCTGCAGCGCGACTTCACCCTCACCCAAGCCTCGGCCCCGTACCTGTATTTCCGCCTCGATATGACCTGCAAGTCGGGCACCATCACCCAGCTCGCCGACCTCCAGTTCGTCGGCACCGGCGGCGCCACGACTACTACGACGACCACCACCATCGTCGCCCCGGCCATCATCGCCCAGCCCGCCCCCGTCTGCATCACCGAAGGTCAGTCCGCCAACTTCTCCGTGGGCGCCACCGGCGACAGCCTTACCTACCAGTGGTCCAAGAACGGCATCGCGAGCGCCGGTGCCACCAACGCCACCTACACCATCGCCACCGCCCTCGTCGCCGACGCCGGCAACTACACGGTGTCGGTGTCCAACACCGCCGGATCCGTCACCAGCGCCGCCGCCAGCCTCACCGTCCAAGCCGTCCAGACGACGACCACCACCACGCTCGTCGAACTCATCCCGGCCACCATCACCGCCCGCGGCCAGAACGGCACCAAGGAAGGCATCGCCAAGCTCATCGACCACACCACCACCACCAAGTGGCTCGATTTCGCCGGCACCACTTGGGTCCAAGTCTCCTTCAGCGCCCCCCGCTCCCTCGAGTCCTACAGCCTCACCTCCGCCAACGACTATCCGAACCGCGACCCGTACAACTGGACCGTCAGCGGCTCCAACGACGGCGTGACCTGGACTGTGATCGAGACCCGCACCGCCCAGACCTTCGCCTCCCGCTACCTGCAGCGCGACTTCGTCCTCAGCCAACCCTCCGCCTCGTTCCTCTACTTCCGCTTCGATATCGTCTGCAAGTCGGGCACCATCACCCAGCTCGCCGAACTCGAACTCTGGGGTAACTGATTTTCCGCCCAACGTTCCGCACAACAAGAAACCCTGCCCGGAAACGGGCAGGGTTTTTGGTATTATCTACAACTGACGGAGAGCACTAGGCCTTCTTCGCATACCGACGATAGCCGATCAGGCCGAGCAGCGCCGCCGCACCGATCAACCCGTAGGTCGACGGCTCCGGCACGCCACCCTGCGGGATGTCGTAGCCCGCACGGAAGGCGAAGATCAGGTCGTTGAAGTCGCTGTCGCGACCGGCCCCGCGCTGACGAATGTCCTCGAACGCGACGATCGTGAACGGATCGAGGTAGTCGGTCCCACGCACACTCGCGATCGGCACCAGCGAGCCGAAGTACGATTGCTGCGTGGAATAGGACGGCGTGTTGTTCGCCGGATCGTAGACGTAGTACTTGCCGCCGTTGGCACCGATCGAGGCCAGATCGTCCTGGACGTCGCTGCTCACCCCGGTGCCGGTGACGAACAGATCCAGCGACTGACCCGGCTTCAGGTTGATGTAGGCATAGTCACCGAAGAAACGGTTCTGCTGCCAGCCGACGGTCTGAATGCTATCAGCCAGAATCACATCGGTCGTACCGTTGAGGGTGTAGCCCAAATCATCCCACCAGCCGGCCGTCTCGCCAAGGAACACCACCTCGACAGTGAGGTTCTTGGTGGAGGAGAGCGGATTGGAGAACGGGTTCGGGATGGTGTCCTTCAGACCGGTCGGTGCCCAATTCTTGGTCCAGCCCGACCAGTCGCGGTTGGCATCATCGATGTCGGTGCCGTTCGGCTGATTGAGTCGGGGATAGGGCACGCCAGTATAATTGGCGTCCGAAGCGACGGCGAACGGATTGGCGAACCAATTCGTGTAGTCGGTCAGCCGAGTTCCGGTTGCTGTCGTGAGCGCACCGTAGGAGGAGGCCGCGGCCAGCAACAAGGCGGGGATCAGCAGTTTTTTCATGTTCGTCCGAGTAGTAGGTTGAAGTACGGTGGACGCTTAGGCCCCCACCGGTTGTCTCGGCCCCACAGTAGCAGACCAGCGGATCCTCCGATATCGGACCGGGCCTGTTTGGGGGCTGCACCGGAACCCGCGGACCCTCATGAGGGTTTCCCCGAAAAACCCTCGGGGACACCCCGCCCGAGTCGCTGCCCCTTCGCCTGCAGAATCATGACGCAGCGCCCCGTCGCGTGAGGCACCGCACGCCGTTCCGGAAAAGAAAGCATGACGCGCCCCGCCCCCGCTGCTACGCCCCTTGGCACCATGGCGCGAGTCCCGGTCTCCATCCTGATCCCGATCAAGAACGAAGCCGCCAACCTGCCCCGCTGCCTGCAGGCCGTCGCGTGGGCCGACGAGATCGTCGTGGTCGACTCGCAGAGCACCGACGGCAGCGCGGCGGTCGCCGAGGCCCACGGCGCCCGCGTCGTGCAGTCCGCCTTCAACGGCACCTGGCCCAAGAAGAAGAACTGGGCGCTGGAGAACATCCCCTTCCGCCACGAGTGGGTCTTCATCCTCGACGCCGACGAGGTCCTCCCACCGGAAACCGAAGCCGAGTTCCGCGCCATCGTGGCCGACCCCGCGCAACCGATCAACGGATACTGGATCAACCGCCGCTTCATGTTCATGGGCCAGTGGCTCCGCCACGCGTATTACCCCAACTGGAACCTGCGGCTTTTCCGCCACCGCCTCGGCCGCTACGAGCGCCTCGTGCAGGGCGCCACCGGCAGCGGCGACAACGAGGTGCACGAGCACATCGTCGTGCAGGGAGCCACCGGCCGCCTCCGGTCCGAGATGGACCACTACGCCTTCCCCTCGGTCGACGTCTTCGTCGAGAAGCACAACCGCTACTCCAACTGGGAGGCGCGCCTCGCCCTCGAGGACGCGCTCGGGCACGGCGCCGGCGCCGCGCTCCAGTCCGGCGCCGTATCCTGGCGGCGGCAACTCAAGGCCTGGTCGCGCCACCTGCCGTTCCGCCCCACCCTGCGGTTCCTCTACGTCTACCTCTTCCAGCTCGGATTCCTCGACGGCCGGCCCGGCTACTACTTCGCCCGGCTCCACGGCTTCTACGAATTCCTTTCCGTGGCCAAGACCCACGAACTCCGGCGCGCCGCGCGAATGAAGGACTAGGGGCTTGCCCCCGGTCGCACGCGAGCAGCGACAGGGCGCCGCCCGAGCCCCCGATCAGTTCAACCCCGATAGTTCCGACGCGGTTGCTGCAGTACCTTGTGCGCCATGAACCGGCGCATTCCCACACTCTTGTTCTCCGCCCTCCTCCTGGCCCTGCCCTTCTCTGCTCGTGCCCAGCTCTGGGTCGAAAACCTCAACACCACCAACCTCACCTTCGCCTTCCGCGGAGTCACCTCGCTCGGAGTGCTGGCCGAGGAGAATCAGGGCGCTGGCGCACGCTTGAGCTTCAACTTCGACGCAGCCGCCCAGACCCTCCGCATCGACGTGACCAACCTGTCGGGGGGCTGGCGGACCGTCGGCGCCGGCGCCGCGCAGCAACTCGTGCGTTTCGGCACCGGTACCCTCACCGGTTTCGGGTTCGAAACCAACCCCGACAACCTCTGGGCCAACCGCTTCGCCGCCTGGACCAATCCCGCGTTCAACGCCCCCGGCATCTGGGGAAGCGACGCGATCAACTTCGTCCTCAACCAAAACTACGAGCTCAACGGCGGCGGCTCCGACCATCCGTACTACATGGATCTCGGCACCTCCAGCAGCGGCAACGTGCACGCCGGCCTCGCCTCCGGCTATGGGGCAAGCTTCCGGTTCCGTTTCACGTCGACCACGTCGGGCTTCGACGCCGCCACCTTCAACCCGTACGACTTCTTCTTCCGCGACACGGATGCCGACCCGTGGGATATGTCCTTCCGCTTCCAGCAAACCAGCGGGCTGCCCGCGACCTACTTCTCGGGTTGCTACAATCCCTGCGACAATCCGTGCGGCAACGAGGGCAGCGACAAGGTCGCCGTCGCCTTCCACCTCGAGGAGGACCTGCAGGTGCCCGAGCCCTCGACCTACGGCCTGCTCGGCGCCGCCGCCCTGCTCGGCCTGGTCGTAACACGGCGCCTCCGTCGGCGCTGAAACCCGCTCCCGGCGCAGCCGCGAGCCCCCAGATCCCACCGCGCGGCACGGCCGCCGGTGGGATTTCGCTTTTCCTGCGCCCCGCCCGACCTACGCTGCGCGCCCTTCCCATGTTCATGCCCGTCGACATCCAGCTCATCGGCACCGAGGTCGCCCTCCGGTGGAACGATGGCGCGGAGAGCTACTTCACCGGCGGATTCCTCCGGGCCGCCTCGCCCAGCGCCGAGAACATGGGCGAGCGCGACGTCCTCGGCCGCCAGATCGGGGGAGATCCACGCACCTCGTTCCCCGGCGTCACCGTCGTGAACTGGAGCCGCGTGGGCAACTACGCCATCGCCTTCGAGTTCAGCGACGGCCACCGCACCGGGCTCTACTCGTACGCCTACCTGCGCCGCCTGCACGACAACCCGGGCCAGTCGCCCAAGAACCTCTGAGCAGCCCGCCGTGGCCTTGAAATGCGCCTGTCGCGTACCGTCCCGCTTCCACTGATCCCTTTCCCATGAGCACGTTCGTTCCGTTCCCCGCCCGCACCGCCACCGCCGAGATCGAGCTCGGCCAGACCTTCCAGCCGAAGTTCGACGCCGAAGGTCTCATTCCCTGCATCGCGCAGGACATCCGCACCGGCGAGGTCGTGATGTTCGCCTTCATGAACGCCGAGTCGCTCGCCCACACGCTCAAGACCGGCAAGGCCACCTACTGGAGCCGCTCCCGCAAGAAGCTTTGGCTGAAGGGCGAGGAGTCCGGCAACGTGCAGCTCGTGAAGGAGCTCCGTACCGACTGCGACCAGGATGTCATCCTCATCAAGGTCGAGCAGGCTGGCGTGGGCGCCGCCTGCCACAACGGCTACGAGTCCTGCTTCTACCGCCGCCTCGCGAACAAGGAGACCTTCGCCCTCGAATTCCTCGGCCAGCCGAAGTTCGACCCGAAGGCCGTTTACAAGAAGTAACCACATCGCGTGCTTCTCCCCGTGGGGCCGGTCTCCGACCGGCCCTTTTTCGTGCCCGCCGCCTGTAGCTGGCCGCCCTCGCTAACGGGCTCGAGGAAGCCGAGGTGTACCGCCGAAGTTCTCTGGAGAACCTCCAGCACTGCCGCCCCGTGCTCCAGGCCAACAACGAGACCGATGAACTGCGCGAGTTCGCCGCGATCGAGACCAGCGCCTCCGGCTGCATCGCCCCGGCTGAGTCCCGCGCCGGGGCCCCACCTCGTGACTGGACGGCGCGCGAAGAGGTGCCGATTCCTTGCTTCAGGTCAACGTCGTGCCCCACGCCGCAATTTCCGCATAGTCATCGCCAAATTTTGAGTGGCCGCGGCTTCAAATCCTTGCAAAGATGGAACCTTAATTCCCACACCACGCTTCTTCCCGACGCTTCAGCCGGTTCACCCACTCTCCTCATGGACGCCAAACTCGCCAACGACCTGATCTACGTCTTCGGCTTCGCCGGACTCGGGCTCGTCTTCGCCGTTGGCCCGTTCATCCTGGTCCACCTTTTCTCCGCGCGGAAAACCCGCCAGACCGCCGGCAAGACCGGCCAATTCGTCGAGTGCGGCATGGAGCCCATCGGCGACGCGTGGATCCGCTACAGCGCGGTCTATTACCTCTACGCACTGGTGTTCGTGGCTTTCGCGGTGGACGTCCTGTACCTCTTCCCAGTGGCCCTCGTCTACAACAGCCCGAAACACGGGTTGGCCGGCGGCTGGCTGGATTTCATCGAACTCACGATCTTCGTCGGAATCCTTTCCCTCGTGATCGTCTATGCACGGAAGAAAGGGGTATTCGAATGGACCCGCAAACCGGCTGCTCCCAAGTCCAACCAGGACTGAAACTCCCGCCCGGCCCCGCGTCGGACGAGATCCCGCCGGAACTTTCCGGTTACGTCCGTCTGGCCAAGCTGGATGATCTCATCGCTCTCGGCCGCGCCAACTCCCTCTGGCCGCTGACCTTCGGTCTCGCCTGCTGCGCCATCGAGATGATGGCCTCCGGCATGGCGCGCTGGGATCTCTCGCGCTTCGGCGCCGAGGTCTTCCGCCCGTCGCCGCGTCAGGCCGATCTCATGATCGTCGCCGGCACGGTGAACAAGAAAATGGCCCCCGCCATCAAGGTCCTCTACGACCAGATGCCCGAGC
>JAEXPL010000106.1 GCA_023446865.1 Verrucomicrobiota bacterium
ATCGCCTGCAAGCAGGCTCCTACCTCCGAATCTCTCCCCTCCGTCCTCCTCGTCGCGCTGCTCGTTCTGCCGCACGGCAGAGCAGCGATCCGCACTCCGCCCATGACCCGCCGCCTGGCTCTTCCCCTCCTCGCCGCCGCGCTCCTCGCGCCGTTTGCCACCGCCGCCGAACGGCTCGTCGTCACCGTCTCCCACGCCCTCGCGCTCGCCCGCCCCTCCGAGACGATCACCGTGCCCTGGGCCGAGGTGAACCGCGCCCTGCCCGGCGCTTTGCTCCAGCACCTCGCCGTCAAGGACACCGCCGGGCGCGTCCTGCCCTACCAGGTCACCAACATCGCGCCGCTCGCCAAGGATCCCGAGAAGAAGGGCGCCGCCTACGGTGAGTTGATCTTCCAATACGACTTCGCCGCCGGCGAAAAGAGCGCCACCTTCACCGTCGAGAAGACCGAGGAGGTCGCCCCCGTCTTCCCCGTGAAGGCCTTCGCGCGTTTCGTGCCCGAGCGCCTCGACGACTTCGCCTGGGAAAACGACCGCATCGCCCACCGCGTCTACGGCCCCGCGCTCGCCGCGCCCTCCGAGCCGCCCGGCGCCAAGGAGGTGCTCGTAACCAGCGGCGTCGACGTCTGGTGCAAGCGCGTGCGCTACCCGATCGTCGACCGCTGGTACAACAAGGGCCACGACCACTACCACCAGGACGAGGGCGAGGGCATGGACCTCTACTCTGTCGGCACATCGCGCGGCTGCGGCGGCACCGGCGTGTGGGACGGCTCCCGCCTCCATGTCGGCCGCAACTACAAGACCTGGCGCGTCCTCGCCAACGGCCCCGTCCGCGCCGGCTTCGGGCGCACCGACGAAACGTGGGCCGCCGGCGGCGTCTTCGTCTCCGAAACCAAGCGCCTCACCGTCGACGCCGGCCACAACCTCGACCGCATCGAGAGCACCTTCGCCATCGCCGGCAAGGCGCCCGAGACCACCGTCGCCGTGGGCCTGACCAAGGATCCCACCGACAAGCGCAAACAGCCGCAGATCGACTTCGTCGCCGACGCCGCGGCGGGCACCCTGGTGCAGTGGGTCGCCGAGTCCGTGAACGGCGACCTCGGCACCGCCGTCATCGTGCCAGGCGCGGAGTTCGCCGGTTTCGCCGAGGACGACCTCAACCGCCTCGTGCTCGCGAAGGCGACGACCGGCCAGCCGCTCACCTACTACGCCGGCGCCGCCTGGTCGCGTGCCGGAGATTTCACCACGCGGCAGGCGTGGTTCGATCACGTCGCCGCCTGCGCCGCCCGCGCCCGTTCGCCGCTCAAGATCGCCACCGAGGCCGCCAAGTGATGCCGCGCTTCGCGAACACGCCCGCCAGTGAACCCGCTTCCGCCGTAGGTCGTCCCTTCAGGGCGGCCCGCTTGACTCGATTCCCGCACTCATCGCGAGTTCACCATCAACCCGGGCGTGCTGAAGCAGCGCCCTACGAGACTGCGCCACGATCGCCCGTGAACCAACTCCGCTCACTCCGCAGCCTCCCCGCCATTCTTCTCGCCCTCGCCGCCCTGCTGCTCGCCCCGCTCGCCCGCGCCACCGCCTCCGACGAGAAACCCTTCCGCATCGTCGGCCCCGCCGCCGGCGCCGACTGCCGCACCGTGCAGGAGGCGATCGACGCCGTCCCGGCCGACAACGCCGCGCCGCTGCTCATCCTCCTCCAGCCGGGGGCGTACTTCGGCCACACGGTGCTCGACAAGCCGTTCGTCACCCTCCGCGGCTCCGGCCCGGCTTCGCTTCTCACCTACAACCTCGGCCAGGCCATCCCCGGCGCCGACGGCCAGGAGATCACCTGGCGCGGCGCCAGCGCCCTGCTGATCACGCCCGCCGCGCACGATGCCGTGGTCGAGAACCTCACGTTGGAAAACACCTTCGGCAAAGGCATGCAGGCGCAGGCCTGCTCGGTGGAGGCCGACCGTGTCGTCTTCCGCCGCTGCCGCATCCTCGGTTGGCAGGACACCATCCGCCTCGAGACCGGCCGCCAGCTCTTCGAGCAGTGCTACATCGCCGGCCACGTCGACTTCATCTACGGCGCCGCCACGGCCTACTTCGAGAACTGCGAGATCCACTGCCGCGACCAGGGCTACATCACCGCGCCCGCCACGCCGGCAGATCGGACCGGCTTCGTCTTCGCCGACTGCCGCATCACTTTCCCCTATGGCAATCCGCCGACCTACCTTGGACGCCCGTGGCGCGAGTCGCCGCAGGCGGTCTTCATCGGCTGTGAACTCGGTGCCGGCGTGAAGCCGGAAGGCTGGAAGGAGTGGCGCGTCGGACCGCCGCTCGTCCGGTTCGCCGAATACCAAAGCCGCGGCCCCGGTGCCGGCTCGGCGGAGCAACCAACCCGCGTTGCGTGGGCCACGTTCTCCGCCGAGCCCGCCCCTGCCGCCTTCGCCCGCGCCGCCGTCCTCGGCGACTGGCAACCGCCGCCCGCCCAGCCCACCAAACGCGACGCCACCACCCCGTAGGACCGGTCTCCGACCGGTCGCCCTCGACTCCGTCCAACTCCATCCCCCGTGCCCGCTCTCCACGCTCAACCTCCCCTCGTCGTCGCTCGTGGCCGGTCGGAGCCCGGCCCTGCCGGGCGCTCGCCGCACCGCTTGCGGGTGGACCCGCTTGCCCCCAAGCGGGTCGGGGCCGCCGCCCGCCTGTGTCGCCAGATCTCGGCCACAGCCCTCGCTCTCGCCTGCGCCGCCCAGTCCTTCGCCGCTCCCGTTTCTTCCGCCGCCAAGGCCGCCGAACCCGTCGAGACCTTCGCCGGCGCCACGCCGCTCGAGTGGTCCGCGCGCCTCGCGCGCTCCGAGTTCGACCGCCAGGCCGGCGCGCTCGAGGCCGGCGCCACGCCCCGATCCCGCTGGGACTACACCTCCGGCCTCTTCGCGTTCTCCGTGCAGCAACTCGCCGCACAGACCGGCGACACCGCGTTGCTCGCCTCCGGCGACCGCATCGTCACCTCCTTCGTCGGCGCCGACGGCGCCATCGCCACCTACAGCTTCGACGACTTCAACATCGACATGGTCACGCCGGGCCGCGCGTTGCTCGAGGTGTACGCGCGCCAGCCCGAACCGCGCTACCGCACCGCGCTCGACACGCTTCGCCGCCAGCTCGCGCAGCAGCCGCGCACCAGCCAGGGTGGTTTCTGGCACAAGTTGCGTTACCCGCAGCAGATGTGGCTCGACGGCCTCTACATGGGTTCGCCGTTCCTCGCCGCGTACGGCAAGGCCTTCGCCGAACCCGCCGCGTTCGACGACGTCGCCAAACAGATCCTGCTCATCGACGAACACCTCCACGACCCGCAGACCGGGCTCTACTACCACGCTTGGGACGAAGCCCGCCAACAGGCCTGGGCCGACAAGACCACCGGTCGCTCCCCCAACTTCTGGGGACGCTCCATCGGCTGGTACGGCATGGCGATCGTCGACGTGCTCGACTTCCTCCCGCCCACGCAGCACGAACTTGAGGAGATCAACTCCGTCCTCCGCCGCGTGGCCGACGGCAACGTCCGCTGGCAGGACCCGCAGAGCGGGGTGTGGTGGCAGGTCGTCGACCAGGGCGGCCGCGAGGGCAACTACCTTGAGTCCACCGCGTCCGCGATGTTCGTCTACACCCTCGCGAAGGCGATCAACCGCGGCTACCTGCCGCGTGAGAAGTACCTGCCCGCTGTCCGCCGCGGCTACGAGGGCCTGATCCGCGAGTTCGTCCGCACCGGCGCCGACGGCCGCACGAGCCTCACGCGCTGCTGCTCCGTGGCCGGCCTCGGCTACACCAACGCCGCCGGTCGCACCCGCGACGGCAGCTTCGAGTACTACGTCAGCGAGCCGATCATCGACAACGACCTCAAGGGCGTCGGTCCGTTCATCCTCGCCGGCCTCGAAATGCAGCAACTGCTCTCGGCGAGAACCGCCCGGCCCGCCGTCGTGCGCGGCTGGGACGATCTGCCCGCCATCCTCGCGCGGATCCGCCCGCCCGAGTTCCCGGCCCGCGACTTCCCGATCCCCGACTTCGGCGCCAAGCCGGGCGCCGACGCCTCCGCCGCGCTCCGCGCCGCAATCGCCGCGTGTTCAGCCGCGGGCGGTGGTCGTGTCGTGGTGCCCGCCGGCGAGTGGCTCACCGGGCCGATCCATCTGCTCAGCCACGTGAACCTCCACGTCGCGAAGGGCGCCACACTGCGCTTCTCGACCGACCCCGCCGCCTACCTGCCGGCCGTGTTCACCCGCTGGGAGGGCGTCGAGTGCTACAACTACTCGCCGCTCATCTACGCCTTCGAGCAGACCGACATCGCCATCACCGGCGAAGGCATCCTCGACGGCGGCGCCTCGCTCGAAAACTGGTGGGCGTGGAACGACAAGACGAAGAAGCCCACCAAGCAGGGCGCCGCCCGCAACCGCCTCTTCGCACTCGCCGAGCGCGGCGTGCCCGTGACCGAGCGCCGCTTCGGCGATGGCGACTTTCTCCGCCCCAACTTCATCCAGCCCTACCGCTGCACCAACGTCCTCATCGAGGGCGTCACCATCCTGCGTTCGCCGATGTGGATCCTCCACCCCGTGCTCTGCACCAACGTCACCGTGCGCGGCGTGACCGTTTCCTCCCACGGCTCCAACAACGACGGCTGCGATCCCGAGTCCTCGCGCGACGTGCTGATCGAGGGCTGCACCTTCGACACCGGCGACGACTGCATCGCGATCAAGTCCGGCCGCAACGCCGACGGGCGCCGCCTCGCCGCCCCGAGCGAAAATGTCGTCATCCGCCATTGTGTCATGAAGGACGGCCACGGCGGCGTGGTGCTCGGCTCCGAGTGCAGCGGCGACATCCGCAACGTCTTCGTCGAAAATTGCACAATGGACAGCCCCAACCTCGATCGCGCGCTGCGTTTCAAAACCAACGCCGTGCGCGGCGGCACGCTCGAGAACGTCTTCCTCCGCAACATCACCATCGGCCGCGTGGCCGAGGCCGTGCTCACCATCGATCTGCTCTACGAGGAGGGCGCGCAAGGCGCCTTCCGCCCGACCGTGCGCAACGTGCACCTGCAGGACGTTCGCTCCGCGTCGAGCCCGCGCGTGCTCTGGGTCGCTGGCTTTCCCGGCGCCACCATTGACGGTCTCCGGTTCCGCGACTGCACTTTCCGCGGTGTCGAAACCGCCGAGGTAGTTTCCGGCGCCGGCGACATCAGCTTCCGCAACGTCACCATCGCCCCGGCGACCCCGACCAAGCCCCTGAACTCCGTCCCCGCCCCACCCTCCGTCCCATGACCTCCCCCGGCCCCGCCACCCCGCCCGACCTCAATCGCCCGATGAGCACGTTCAACCAAATCAACGAGAAGATCGGCCGCTACCGCTGGACGATCTGCGCCCTGGTCTTCTTCGCGACGACTATCAACTACCTCGACCGCAACGTGCTGGGGTTGCTGAAGACAACCCTCTCGAAGAACGGCGTGTTCGGCGTCGATCCGGCGAACCAGGAAATCAACTACTCGACGGTCGTCATCTGTTTCCAGCTCGCTTACGCCCTCGGCATGCTCGCGGCCGGCCGGATCATCGACAAGGTCGGCACCAAGTCCGGTTACGCCTACTCGCTCATCGGCTGGAGCCTCGCCGCGATTGGTCACGCCTTCGGCCACCATACGTGGAGTTTCGGGCTGTGGCGCGCTTTGCTCGGCGTGACCGAGGCCGGCAACTTCCCGGCCGCCAACAAGACCATCGCCGAATGGTTCCCCAAGAAGGAGCGCGCATTCGCCACCGGCCTCTACAACTCCGGCGCCAACGTGGGCGCCATCGTCGCCCCGCTCTGCGTGCCCTACATCGCCAGCGCGTGGGGCTGGGAATGGGCGTTCATCCTCACCGGCGCGGTCGGCCTCCTCTGGCTGGTGTTCTGGTACACTACCTACGCTTCGCCCGCCGATAAACTGAAGACGGGGCACCTCCAGCAGGCAGAGTACGACTTCATCCATAGCGACACGGACGAGCAGGCGGCCCCCCAGACTCCCGGCGCCCCCGGCGCCAAGGGCACATGGGGCAAGCTCCTCGGCTTCCGCCAGACATGGGCCTTCTTCTTCGGCAAATTCCTCACCGACCCGATCTGGTGGTTCTTCCTGTTCTGGCTGCCCGCGTTCCTCAACGGCGAGAACGCCCGCAAGATCGCCGCGTTCAAGGCCGCCAACCCCGGCTTCACCGGCCTCGACACGGCGATCCCCGGCATCATCAGCTGGCCCTTCGCCGTCGCCGTCGTCTACACCGTCTCCACCTTCGGTTCCATCTTCGGCGGTTGGCTCCCCAAGCGCCTCATCAACGGCGGCATGGACGCCAACAAGGCCCGCAAGTCCGCGATGTTCATCTTCGCGCTGTTTCCGCTCACCGTGCTGGCCGCCTCTCGCCTTGGCGAAATCAACACCTGGCTCGCCGTCGCGACGATCTCCATCGCCTGCGCCGCCCACCAAGCCTGGTCGGCCAACATCTTCACCACTGTCTCCGACATGTTCCCCAAGAAGGCCGTGGCTTCCGTCACCGGCATCGGCGGCATGGCTGGTGCCCTTGGCGGCATCCTCATCGCCCGCGCGGCCGGCGTGCTGCTCGCGCACTACACCGCCTTGGGCAAGGTCGAGGTCGGCTACGGCATCATGTTCGTCGTTTGCGGCTCCGCCTACCTCGTGGCTTGGATCCTCATGCACCTGCTCGTCCCGAAACTTAAGCAGGTCCAGCTCGACGAAGCCTGAGTCCGCCCCGCGCGGCCCGGGGACACACCCGCGCCGCGCCCCGGCTCCGGCCCGCCCTCTCTCCCGCATTGCGATGCGCTCCCTCGTTCCGTTCACCGCCCTCCTGCTCCTCCTCTCGACCGCCCCGCTCGCCGCCGAGGTTCGCTGGCGCGACATCGAGAAGCAGCCCGCCGCCTGGTACGCGGACGCCGAGGCGCGCACCATCGCCGCCAACGTCCGCCTCTACCAGACCCCCGCGGGCGGCTGGCCGAAGA
Source organism: Verrucomicrobiota bacterium (assembly GCA_023446865.1). GTDB lineage: Bacteria > Verrucomicrobiota > Verrucomicrobiia > Opitutales > Opitutaceae > CAJCBL01. Next base: position 6,997 of record JAEXPL010000106.1, read on the forward strand.
ACCACGACATGACGGAGCCGCCCTCGGCCGAGTTCCTCGCCGAGACCTCCCTCGACCATCGCGCGCCCACCATCGACAACGGCGCCACCTACACGCAGATCCGCTTCATCGCCCGCGTCGCCACCGGCTGCCCCGGCGACGCCGAGACCAACCGCGCCGCCGTCGTCCGCGGTCTCGAATACCTCCTCGCCGCCCAGTACAAGCACGGCGGCTGGCCGCAGTATTTCCCGCTCCGGCCGGGCTACTACACCCACATCACCTTCAACGACGACGCCATGGTCGGCGTGCTCGAACTTCTTCGCGATGTCGCCGCCGGCCGCGAGCCGTTCGCCTGGACCGAACCGGCCCTGCGCACCCGCTGCGCCGCCGCCGTCGAGAAGGGCATCGCCTGCATCCTGCGCTGCCAGATCATCGTCGCCGGCCGCAAGACCGGCTGGTGCGCCCAGCACGACGAGATCACCTTCGAGCCCGTCCCCGCCCGCGCCTACGAACACATCTCGCTCTCCGGCAGCGAGACCGTCGGCATCGTCCGTTTTCTGATGGGCATCGAGCAGCCCTCGCCCGAGGTCTTCGCCGCCGTTGAGGGCGCCGTGGCCTGGCTCGAGACGGTGAAGCTCACCGGTATCCGCCTGCAGGAGGTGCCCGATCCGCAGCTGCCCCACGGCTGCGACCGCATCGTCGTCGCCGACCCCGCCGCCCCGCCGCTCTGGGCGCGTTTCTACGAGATCGGCACCAACCGCCCGATCTTCGGCGGCCGCGACACCATCATCCGCTACAGTCTTGCCGAGATCGAACCGGAGCGCCGCGGCGGCTACCACTGGTACACCGACGAACCCGCCAGGCTCCTCGCCCGCGACCATCCCCGCTGGTTGAAGAAGCTGCCCAAGCAGCCGTGATGAGCCTCCTCGGGCACAGCTGCCACGCCAGTGGGTGGACCCGCTTGCCCCCAAGCGGGTCGAGGACTCCGCCCTCCGCTCGCGTTGCCTGTTCCTTCCGCTCCTATTCCGTCCGCAGGAACCTCGCCCCCGCCCTCGCCCTGCTCGCCCTCGCGCCCTTCGCCTCCGCCGCCGACTTCACCCGCGACACCGCGCTCGCCCGCGCCCGCGACACCCACCCGGCCGCCACGCTGCCCGCCGACGTCCTCCCAACCGGTGTGCTCGCCGCCGAGAACCTCGTGTACGCCTCGCCCGGCGGCACGCCGCTCGCGCTCGATCTCTACCGCCCCGCCGCCGGCGGCCCGCATCCGGCCGTGCTCGTGGTCCACGGCGGCGGTTGGGATGCAGGCGACCGCACGATGGAGCGCCCCTTCGCCAAACGCCTCGCCGCCGAGGGCTTCGTCGCCGTCCCGGTCTCGTATCGGCTCGGTGAAGCCGGCCGCTTCCCCGCCGCGCTCCACGACCTGAAGACCGCGGTCCGCTGGCTGCGCGCCCACGCCGCCGAGCACGGGGTCGACCCCGCACGCATCGGCGTCGTCGGTGGATCCGCCGGCGGCCACCTCGCCGCCCTTCTCGGCGCCAGCAACGGCGACGCCACGCTCGAGGGCGACGCATCTGAAGGTAGGGCGAACCCTCCGGGTGAGCCGCAACTCAGCGGTGACACCACGCCCCAGTTCTCCAGCTGCGTCCAGGCCGGCGTCGACATCGACGGGCTCGCCGACTTCACCGCTCCCGCGCTCGTCGCCCAGCAGGACGCCAAACCGAGCGCGCCCACCCGTTTCCTCGGCGGCTCGTTCGCCGAACGCGCGGCGGTGTGGCGCGCCGCGTCACCGATCACCCACGTCGGCCCCGCCAGCGCGCCGACTCTGTTTCTCAACAGCACCGCGCCGTCGCCGCTCCTGCCCGGCCGCGAGGAGATGGCGAAGAAGCTTCGCTCGCTCGGCATCGGCGCCGAGGTTGCCGTCGTGCCCGACACTCCGCACACCTTCTGGCTGCTCAACCCGTGGTTCGACAACGTCGTCGCGACCACCGCCGCGTTCCTCCACCGCGAGCTGCCGCCGCCCGGCCCCACGCTCCATCTCGCCGGCGACTCCACCATGGCCGACAAGGCCATCCTCGCCTTCCCCGAGCGCGGCTGGGGTCAGCTCCTTCGCCCGTGGCTGCGTGCGCCCTGGCACCTCGACAACCAGGCCGTGAACGGCCGCAGCACGAAATCCTTCCGCGACCGCGGCCACTGGCAGCGCGTTCTCGACCGCCTCCACGCCGGCGACATCGTGATCCTCCAGTTCGGCCACAACGACGCCAAGCAGGACGACCCCGAGCGTTACGCCGATCCCGTCACCGAGTTTCCGAACAACCTCCGCCGCTTCATCCGCGAGGCCCGTGAGCGCGGCGCCACTCCCGTGCTCGCCACGCCAGTCGTCCGCCGCTGGTTCGACGCCGACGGCACCCTGCAGGACATGCACGCGCCCTACGTCGCCGCGATGCGCACCGTCGCCGCCGAGGAGCACGTGCCACTGATGGAGCTGGAGGCGCTCACGCGGCAACTCCTCGTCGGCCTAGGTCCCGACGCCTCGCTCGGCCTCTTCGTCGGCGATGCCGCCAACGCGGCGACCGGCAAAACCGACAACACCCACTTCAACGAGGAGGGCGCCCGCCGCGTCGCCGCCCTCGCCGCCGCCGAACTGCGCCGCCTCGGCCTTCCCTGCGCCGGCTCGCTCACCGAACCTCCATTTGGTGCGCAAACCAACTCACCCCCAATTGGGCACTAGCCCTCCGCCGTCCGTCCTTCGACAGCAGTCCACCGTCCACTGCCCACCGCTCACCGTCTTCCCTCTTTCATGAATCCTGAATCCTACCTCACCAACGTCTTTGGTCTCACCGGTCGCGTCGCCGTCGTCATCGGCGGCACGGGTGAACTGTGCGGCGCGATGGCCGAAGGCCTCGCCGGCGCCGGTGCCGAAGTCGTCCTGGTCGGCCGCAACGTCGAGAAGGCGCAGGTCCGCCTCGACAAGATCACCGCCGCGGGCGGCAACGCGTGGTTCCACGCCGCCGAGGCCACCAGCAAGGCCGAGCTCGAGGCGCTGCGCGACGCCGTGCTCCAGCGCTCCGGCCGCATCGACATCGTGATCAACGGCGCCGGCGTGAACTCCGCCACGCCGTTCTTCGACATCACCGAGGAGGAGTTCGACCGCATCGTGCGCGTCAACCTCAAGGGCGTCTTCCTCGGCTGCCAGGTCTTCGGCAAGTACCTCGTCGACCGCGGCCAGGGCGGCTCGATCATCAACCTCGGCTCGATGTCCGGTGTCGTCCCGCTCTCGCGTGTCTTCACCTACTCCGCGACCAAGGGCGCCGTGCACAACCTCTCCCTCAACCTCGCCCGCGAATGGGCCCCGGCGAAGGTGCGCGTCAACGTCCTCGTCCCCGGCTTCTTCCCCGCCGAGCAGAACCGCAAGGTCCTCACGCCCGAACGCGTCACCCACATCATGGGGCACACGCCGATGAAGCGTTTCGGCGAGGCGCGCGAACTCATAGGCGCCACGCTCCTCCTCGCCAGCGACGGCGCCGGCTCCTTCATCACCGGCGAGGAGCTCATCGTCGACGGCGGCTACCACGCCATGACGATCTGAGGATGGGGACGGCGCTCCGCCGCCGTCCGTTCTCCTCCCATTCGACCTATCCGACCTATTCGACCCATTCGACCTATCCTCTTCTCCGCCCTCTCCGGCCTCCCTCCGCTTCCTCTCCTCTGAGTTTTCGCTTTCCGGTCTCCGGTCTCCGGTTTCCGGTCCTCCCCTCCGCCCCCGGTCTCCGCTTTCCTCCCATGAAGCCCATCAACGCCTTCCTCCTCGCCCACAACCTGCGCATCGCCCAGAACCCCTGCATCAGCCCCGACTTCTGCCTCGACTGGCCGTCGCTCCAGGCGAAGTTCGCCGACCGCTCCGCCGCAGGCCTGAAGTTCCACGACAAGTCCGGCTTCGCCACCGTCGCCGGTAACTGGACACTCGTCGAGGACCTCGCCACCGGCGACTGCGCCTGGCGCCTCGAGGCCGCGAAGATTGCCGACCCGAGCGCCGTGCTCGACGACGGCGTCTGCACCAAGCCCGGCCGCGCCATCTTCCCCGCCACCTGGGAGAATCTCCTCCTCCTGAAGAACCTCGTCCAGGAACACGACGCCGAGTCCACCATCTTCCCGACCGCCACCGAGCAGCTCGGCCGCAGCACCCTCGGCGTGGGCGCGCGTTTCACCACGCTCCACTGGCCCGCCGTCGAATGGGCCATGGGCGCGCTCGAGATCGGCCTCACCGCCAACCAGAACTCGATCCCGCGCGAGCTCGTCTACGACGTCGACGCCATGCTGGCCGGGAAACTGGATACCGTGCCGTTCCCCTTCATCGGCGCCAACGTCCCCGAGGGCCACCAGGGCCAGAGCGTCGAGGGCATGAGCCACGGCTGCGTGCTCTCCAAGCTCAAGACCG
>JAEXPL010000239.1 GCA_023446865.1 Verrucomicrobiota bacterium
GACCGGCGGGGCGACCGCCGCGAGCACGATCGCTACGCCCGCAACTGATTTCGTCTGCTGCCTCCCACCGGTAGCAACAAAGAGCCCGCCGACGTTCTCCGTCGGCGGGCTTCGTTTTTCTGCTGCGGCTGCCGTTTCGGCAGGGGCCGGTCGGAGACCGGCCCTACTGCCCGAACTCGGCAGCGTCGTTCAGAACTTCACTTCGGTCGCGGCGCCGGTGTAGCGCACTGTGCGGGCGACCTGCGGCTCGAAGCTGAAACCGACCGGCTTGCCGGCCTCGACGAGCACGACCTGCACGTTGCGCTCCGCGAGCATGCCCGGGAAGCGTCCGCTTCGTTCGCCGATCGTGAGCGTGCGCTTCGCGTCGTCCCACCGCAACGGGATGCGCGCGGCCTCGCCGCGTTCGTAGCCGTAGCTGACGCCGTCGTCCTCGTAGAGCGTGAACGCGCCGTCGGCTCCGGTATAGACCCAGAGCGTGAGCGGGTCGGCCTGTTTCTCCAACGCGTACTGCAGCTCGGGGCCGAAGGGCACGATCGAGCCGGCGCGCACATGCACCGGGATCGTCTCGTACGGGGCCGGGGCCTCGATCGAGCCGCCGCCGGCGATCACGGCGCCGGTCCAGAAGTCGTACCAGCCGCCCCGCGTCGCCGGAAGATGGACCGGCCGCGAGGTTGCGCGGTACTGCACCACCGGGCTCACCATCAACGCCGGACCGAAGAGGTACTGGTCGCCGGTGGCGCGCGCGGTGGCATCGGCCGGATAGTCCATGACCAGCGGTCGCATGAAGGTCGCCCCCTCGTGCGTGACGGCGCCGGCGACCGAATAGAGATACGGCATCATCCGGTAGTGGAGCTGCGCGAACTTCACGTGGGTGCGGTAGGCCGCGTGGTTCTCCGCACCGCCGAGCTCCCACATCTCGCGGAACGGCTTCTCGCCGTGCACGCGCAACATCGGAGTGAAGGCGCCGAACTGGAACCAGCGGGTGTTGAGCTCGCGCCATTCCTCGACGTCGGCCGCGGCGGGCTTGTCGGCGCTGAAGCGCGCCGGCACGGAGAACCCGCCGATGTCCATCGTCCAATAGGGCGTGCCGGAGATCGAGTAGTTGAGCGCGGCGGGAACCTGTTTCGCCAGCGCGGTCCAGGTCGACGAGATGTCGCCCGACCAGATCGCGGCGGCGTAACGCTGCTGACCGGCGAAGCCGGAGCGGGTGAGGATCGCGACGCGCTGATCGGGCGCGGCGGCGCGCTGGCCCTCGTAGACGCCGCTGGCGTTGAGGAGCGGGTACGCGTTGAGCCCGCGCGCGGCGATGCCGACCGCGGTGGGAGTCACAGCTTCCTTGGTGCCCTCAAGCGTGGGCGACGGCAGGAGGTCGGGCTCGCAGCCATCAAGCCACCAGGCGTCGACTCCGCGGCGGAAGAGCGAGGGCTCGATCTGCGACCAGAAGAGCTTCCGCGCGGCGGGATTGAAGGCGTCGTAGAAAGTGTACTCGAAGCCCATCCAGTCGCGGATGTGATTCTTGAGGTTCGGCTCGTAGAGCCAACCGGCCTTCTGCATCGCGGCGAAGTTCTCCGAGCCCGGATAGAATTTCGGCCACACCGAGATCAGCAGGCGGGCGTTGAACTTCTCGTGGATCGCGCGGATCCAGGAATCGGGATCGGGGAAGCGCTCGGGGTTGAACTTGTGGGAGCCCCAGCCGTCGGCCGACCAGTAGAACCAGTCCTGCACGATCACGTCGATCGGCAGCTGGCGGCGGCGGAACTCGGCGAGCACGTCGAGGCTCTGCTGCTGCGTCTCGTAGCGCTGGCGCGACTGCCAGAGGCCGAAGGCCCACTTCGGCAGGAGCGTCGCCGCACCGGTGAGCCGGCGGTAGCCGCCGATCACGTCGTCGAGCTTCGGGCCGACCACGAAATAGTAGTCGGTGCCCTCGCCCACCTCGGACCAGAGGGTGGTGTCGGCGTTCGGCGCGGGCGTCTTCCACTGGAACGTCATCTGCGTGGCGCTCTCGTCGCGCACGTACTCGACGCGCACCGCGTAGCGCTTGCCGGCGGCGAGCGGGACCTTGGCGGCGTCCTTCCACGGGAGCCAGCTCTGTCGCCAGTGGTTGATGACCAGGCGGCCGTCGACCCAGACCTTCACGCCGCAGTTGGAGTAGGTCTCAAAGGTGTACTCGCCGCTCTGCTCCGGCTCGATCGCGCCTTCCCAGCGCACGGAAACCGGACCGTCGACCTCGCCGAGGGCGGGGTGGATCCAGGCGTTGAGCTGCTTCGAAGTGGCGCCGGGCGCCGGCTCGCCGGCGGGCACCTGGCCAAGGTTCACCACCGCAGGCACCGGCCCGATGTCGATCTTGGCGTCGACGCGCCGCGCCACGAGGCGCTCGAAGTCGCGGCCGGCGAAGAACGAGCCGGTGAGGCCACCGGGCTTGCCCTCGGCGTCGAAGAGCCGCGCGGCAGGCGGGCACTCGAGCGGCCGCAGATCACCGAAGCGGGTGAACGAGTTGTTGTCCCACAGAATGCCGTAGCCACGGCTGGAGACGAGGAACGGGACCACGAGCGTGCCGTTGTGCTGCCAGAGATCGAGGTCGCGGCCCTTGATGTCCATCAGCCCGAGCTGGTGGTGGCCGAGGCCGTAGAGCGACTCGTCGGCGTTGGCCGCCCAGGTCTGGCGCACATGCGCAGTACGCACGCCCTGGACCTCCGCCGGCTCGACCTTGCGGCCGTCGGCGCGCTCGGCGAGCAACGGTGCACCGGCGGCATCGAAGAACGCCACCGCGCCGCTGGCGCGATCGACCTTCACCTGGAGCCGCGCGGTACGCAGCGTGAGCGTGGTCGCGTTTTCCTCGGCGGACCACGTGACCGGCGTCTTCGGGCGATGCGCGTCGAGCATGTAGCTCTCGCGCGCGAAGAAGGCGCGGTCGGGGCTGAAGGCCACGCGCACGATGTTTTCGGCGCAGACCTCGAGTTTCAGCAGGCCATTGGGCTGCTGGACGACCACGCCTTCGGGGAGGCGTTCCACGCCGGCGGCATGGAGAAACGGCGACAATGCGCCGAGAACAAACGCGCCCAAGGCGCGCCTAGGGAACAATCGGATGTGCATAGGTACGGGGGGAGAGGGGCGAAGTTGGTGCTCCGCGCAGCGGGAGGCAACCCTGTGCCGCGCTAAATACGGCGTCCGAACCTCCCGGCGACGGGAATCCGATCGGGGCAGATGCGCCGCCCGCCGCAAGAACGCACCCCGGGCTGCACTACGCCGTCGCATGACGCTGCAGCGCTTCGAGCGGCACGATCTCGAGCGCATGCTCGCTCGTGCTGCCGAGCACCACCGGCGGCGCCGCACCCTGGGCGTAAGCCTCGAGCCAACGCGCGGCGCAGACGCACCAACGGTCGCCCGGTTTCAACCCCGCGAAGTGCAGTTCGGGCCGCGGGGTCGAGAGGTCGTTGCCCGCCGCGAACGAGAATGCGAGGAACGCCTCCGTCACCTCGACACACACCGTGTGACTGCCCACGTCCTCGGCGCAGGTGCGGCAGTAGCCATCACGGAAGAAGCCAGTGAGCGGCGCCGTGCTGCACGGTTTGAGCGGACCACCGAGGACGTTGCGGGGAACGGAGCTGGGCATGGAGCGCAGACCGATGTGCGGGTTGCGCAGCGGCGCAAGCCCCCGGGCACAATCGTGCGGTCGAGGGCCGAGCGCAGCATTCCCGACGAAAAGACCAAACCCTCGGGCCATAACCAAAGGCACTCCGGCCGCTTCGCGCCCGCCACTCGTCGCTCGACCCTCGGTCCTCGGCCACGCCGCTGGCTCAGGCGAGAAATTGGGGACAAGCGGCGGCCGCTGCCGGATCGAGCAGCCACGTCGTTCGCGGGCCGATCACGCGGAAGACCTTGCCCGGCACCGCCAGCAGCGGCTCCGAACCGCAGAAAACGCGGCGCACCGCCTCGGCCTTGGTCGCGCCCTGCGCCGCGATCACCAAGTGACCGCAGGAGGCGAGCCCGGTCGGCGTCACGGTGAGGCGCCAGCCTTTGCCATAGACCTTGATCGCCGCGAAATGCTCACCGGTCGCGGCACCCAACAGCGGACTGCCAGGGAAAAGCGACGCGGTGTGCGCATCGTCGCCCAGACCGAGGAGGCAGAGCGAGAAGCCGCGCTCCGGACCGACCACCGTGGCGAGCTCCGCCGCCATCTGCGCGACCGCGGCGGCGGGCGCAGCGTCAGCACGCCACGGATGGCGGCGCTCGTTGAGCACACCGAACGGATCGAGCAGGAGACGCGCGGCGTTGCCGAAGTTGCTTTCGTCGCTCGCGAGCGGCACGCAGCGCTCGTCGCTCGCGAACCAATGGGTCTCGGCGAGCATCCGCGCCGGCAGCGCGCCGCGCTCCACGCACCACTCGTACCAGGCCTTGGGCGTGGAGCCGCCCGCCAACGCCCAGGTGAACCGCCCGCGCTCCGCCGCCAGCCAGGAGCCGACGCCGATCCCGGCGAGCTCGGCGAAGATTTCGTTCGGGGCTCCGACGTGGACGGTCCCGTATTCAGTGGCGGTGGTCTTCATGGCTGAGAAATCAGGAGAACGACGCCCGGACCGATCAGTCCGGGCGTGAGCGAAAGTTGCGAAAACCCGCCCGGTCGCAAACGGCGCGCGCGGTTCGCGTCCACCGCCCCCGCACGCCGCAGGCGCCGCTTGACTCGCCGCCACCGCGAGCCGAGTATCCGCCACAATTCGACGCTGCCACCCACGGGCGACGCGAACGGTCCCGCTCGGATCATGCATACCCGTGGCCCATCCCCGCAGTTCGCCGGAGAGAAATCGCCGGCCGGGCGGAGGCCGCGCCACCCCACCAGCCAGCCGGACCTCCCCCGCGGCTCGCGGGCGCACCCCGCGCCGCCCGCCACCGGTCCGGTCAACCGCCCCTGAGGTTCAAAAAACGCCCATGCACCCGGCCTTCTCGATCGTCATCATCGCCCCGCCCGATGCGCTGGCCTACGCCCGCCGTGTGGTCGCCGCGCTCGCCGCGAAGTTCGGCCGCGAGCGCATCGTGCTCGCTCCGCAGCCACGCCAAACCGGCGATGGGCCCGCCATCGAAGGCCTGCGACGCGCGCCGACGGAACTCCTCGTCGCCTTCATCGCCACGCCACCGCGTATCGTCAGCGCTCCGGGCGGGCACCTGCTCCGACCGGCGCAAACCCAGATCGACGTGCGTGACCTCGCGCTCGACCGCCCGATCC
>JAEXPL010000266.1 GCA_023446865.1 Verrucomicrobiota bacterium
TTCTCACGAACGCCGCTACGGTGCCGCCACCGCCCCACCCTCCGCCCCGTAGCGATGCCCGTGAGGGCATCGATCCGTCCAGCTTCGCGATCATCCGCCCGCCAACCTTGCCCCGCGGCCGAAAGTGCGTAGCCATTCCGCCATCATGGATGGCGCCGCCCCTCGCCGGCGTAACCGCCTGCCGCGTTTAGGCTCCGAACATTACCGCGGTCGGGCGATCGTGCACTGGAGCATGACCATCGAGCGCCGAAGCCACGGCTGGCTCGACACGCTGCACCACGCGCGCCTGCGCGAGCTGCTCTGTCATGCGCTCGGCCGGTACGGCGTCGTCTGCCCGGCCTACTGCCTGATGCCCGACCACGGCCATTTTCTGCTCTGCGGTGTGACCAGCTCCAGCGACCAACGCCTCGCGGTGCACCTGTTCCGCCAATCTTGGAACAACGTCCTTGCGCCGAACTTCCGCCTCCAAGCCCAAGCTCACGACCATGTCCTCCGCGAGGAGGAGCGGAGCAGCGACGCGTTCCGCGCGATCACCTGGTACATCCTCGAAAATCCGGTGCGTGCCACCATCGCGGACCGCTGGCAGCACTGGCCGTGCTCCGGCTGTCTCGTGCCCGGCTACCCCGATCTCGATCCGCGGCAGGAAGGCTACTGGGAGCTGTTCTGGCGGATCTGGAATCGCCTGAGCGAAGCGGCGCCATGATGCAAACGGTCGACGTTCTCACGAACGTCGCTACGCGGCATCTCTCTTCCTCGTGGCGATGGGCGTGAGCCCATCGATCCCCCCGTCAGCATTCTCACGCTCCGCCGCCCTCAGCTCTTGCCCAGCGCGCGGCACTCGGCGAGCAGGCGCATCGTCTCGTCGAAGATGTCGGCCGGCACCAGTTTGCCGCGGATGTTCGGATAGACCTTCTCGGAGATCGTCCGCCACTCGGCCTCGGTCTCGGGGGAAATCTTCTCCACCTTCAGGCCGCGCTTCTCCATCGCCACGACCGACTCGTCCATCTCGCGCCGGCCGGTGGCCTTGATCTCGGCGCCCGCCTTGGCGGCGGCCTCGAGCAGCTTCACGCGGGTCGCCTCGGGGATCTTCTCCCATGTTTCCTTGCGCACGACGAGCGCGCCGACCAGCGGCGCCCAGTTGAGGTCGAGCATGTATGGCGCGCGGGCGTCGACCTGCGCGGCCATGGCGAAGAACGGCGGCAGCGGCACCGCGTCGATCAGCCCCGTGCCGAGGCCGGGTACGATGTCGGCCGTCTCCAGCGCCTTCGCGTCGAATCCGGCGGACTGGTACAACTCCACCTGCGCCGGATTGCCCGACCAGCTGAAGAGCTTGAGTTTTCGCAGGTCGTCGGGATGCACGATCCGCTCCTTGGTGAAGAACCGCACCCAGCCGGAATCCACCCAGAACAGCACGACGAAGCCCTTCCGGGCCATGCGCTCCTCGAGCAGCGGCCGCAGGCGCTCGCCCACATAGTCGACTTCGGCGAGGGTGCGAAAGCCCATCGGGATGTTCTGCAGGCCCGTCACGCCCGGTTCGATCTCGGCCAGGCCGACCGCGGTGAGCATCGTCGCCTGCAGCGAGTTCACCTGCATCAGGCCCACCATCTCGGCCTCACCGCCGAGCTTGCCGCCGGCGAAGATGTTGAGGTCGACCGTGCCGCCCGACTCCTTGCGCCACGTCTCGGCCATCGCCATGAGCGTCTTGTGGTACGACGTGCCGACAGGCGCGAGCGTGCCGAGCTTGAGCTTGGGAGCTGCGGCTACGGTCGCCGCCAACGCGGCGGCGGCCAGCGCGACAAGCGCGCGACGAGAAAACATGGAGACGCGGGACTTGGGCATGGCGGAAAAGGAAGCGGAGTACGGAATCAGCGCGCCGGCTGGGCGGGCGCGGTATTGAGGAACAGGTCGTCTTTGCGCGAGAGCAGCCAACGCGCCCGGCGCTGCATGACCAGATTCACGAGACGTTGTTCCGGGTACGCATCGGCATCGAGCGCGAGCGCCTTCTGCAGCAGCGACTCGAACTGCGCGAAGTCCTGCTGTTCGACACAGACGGCCTCGGCGAAGTTCACGTAGGGTGCCGCCTGCCGGCCGCGCGCCAACTCGACCGCGCGCTCGAAGTGCACCCGCGACCGTGCCGCCGCATCACCCGGGACGCCTTGGCGGGACATTTCGTAGGTGATCAGAAAACCGTGGATCGCGCCCTCGCCCCAATCGGCGTCGAGCTCCGTGGCGCGATCGATGAGCGCCTCCATCTGCGGGATCTCGGCGATGCGCGCCGGATCGTCCTTGCTCAACGCGATCGCCGCCGCCCACGCCGCCGCCGTCCAGTAGAGCTGTGGCGCATCAGCCTTGGAGAACCGCTTCACCGCGCCGCGCGGGTCGGCCGCCAGCGCCGCGCGCACCCCCTTCTGCCGCACCTCGAGCCCGCGCAGCCCGTAGTCGCGGGCCCGCAGGTAGAGACGTTTCGCCCGCTCGCGCCCGGCCTGGGCCGCGGCAAAATCCGTGGCCTCGCTCTCGTCGGCCTGCTCCTGCACGAAGGCGTAAGCATACTGCGTGAACCCGCTCGAGGTCGCCAACAGCAGTCCGCGGTGTTCAGGGCTCTCGGCCAACAGGCTCTCCATCAGCTTCAAACTGAATGGCACCGCCGCCTGCACCAACTCCGGGTCGTCGTCCGTGGCAAACGTTCCGCCGCCGCTGGAGAGTGCATCGCCCAGCTTGTTGACCGCCAGCTTGTTGACCGAACATCCAGCCATCCCGCCGAGCACGAGAGCGGCGAACGCACAACGGAAAGTGAAACGCAGCGCAGACATGAAGACGGCGTTGAAACAAAGCCCCCCGGCCGTGGCGAACAGAAACCAGCTTCATGGCTCTGCTCCGGGACGAACGGCGCAGATGGTCCCGCCGGTGGCTACACCACCGCCCGCCACCGGTTGCCGCCCCTGCGGAAATCCCGCCGGACACCGCCCGAAGAGCGGCACCGGGGCGACACCCCATTTTCACCCGCCCGCCACACAACCGGCCGCAAAAACGTTGTGCCCTCGCCGCCGCCCCTCAACCTCGCACCGATCTCGCAATCCATTTCCACCGTGCCCCCCACCGCACTCATCGACCAGCCGACCACTCGCCAGCCCGGGTTCCCGTTCGTCACGGACCGGTATCGCGTGCGCCTGGCTGCCTGCGAGGCCGATCTCCGCTCCGCCCAGCGCCTGCGCTTCGAGGTCTTCAACAAGGAACTCAACGAGGGCCTCGAATCCGCCTGGCTCACCGGCCACGACGAGGACCGCTTCGACAGCGTGTGCACCCACCTGCTGGTCGAGGAAAACACCACCGGCGCGATCGTCGGCACCTACCGGATGCTGCCCGGGCCGGTCGCCGCGTCTTCAGGGACTGGGTACTATAGCGCGCAGGAGTTCGACTTCGCCCCGTACGAGCCGGTGCGCGCGCAGATTCTCGAGCTCGGCCGCGCCTGCGTCCACCACGACCACCGCAACCAGACCGTCGTCGGCATCCTCTGGCGCGGCATCGCGATGTATGCCCGCAGCTGCGGCGCCCGCTACCTGATCGGCTGCAGCTCGCTCACCTCGCAGGACCCGGTCGAGGGCGCCGCAATGTACCGGCAACTCGAGGAGAAATACCTCGCCCCCGCGCCCTTCCGCACGCGGCCGACGCCGGCCTACGCGTTTCCGCTCCCGCCCACCGAGGGCGTCACCACCAAGGTGCCGCGCCTCATGGCCGCCTACCTGATGATCGGCTGCCGGATCTGCGGCGAGCCGGCCATCGACCGCGAGTTCAAGACGATCGATTTCCTCACGTTGATGGACATCGAGAACGTTCCCGCCGCCGTCGCCCGCAAGTACATGATCTGAGCGCCGCGCCGCCGGCCCAGCCCCCTATCCGCCGCATCGCCGTAGCGATGCCCGTGAAGGCATCGACCATACGCGACGGCGCCGCGCCCACCCGATCTCCGAAGTCAGCGCGGAGGCGGGTGCGGCTCCACGCTCCGGCGCCCGTTCACTCGAGTCCCATCACCGGGAAATCCGCGGGATACTCGACTTGGAATTTAAGGGGGATCTCGCGTTTCTCGCCGGGCTTGAGGATGAGCGTCCAGCTCAGGGTCCCATCGGCATCCTTGCGGATCGCGCCATCGTTGCCGCCGTCCTCTTCCTTGCGGAGTTGGTCCGCCGCCGGCGCGATCATCGTCACGACCACCTTCTCGTGGCGAGAGACCGGCAGCTGATCCTTCACGATCACGGTCTCGGTCGTCTTGTGGTTGTTCTCCACCGTGATCACCACGTCGTAGGTGATGCGAGCGCGCTTCGAGAAGGCCCCGGTGTCCTCCTTCAGCCGGTTGAGCAGCTTGCGCTTCACGGTGAAGCCGGCGTCGACCCCGAGGTTCAGCACGAACTTCGCCCCGGTCATCACCGTGGGCAGCGAGGATTTGGCGACGAACCCGCCGTCGAGATAGATGTTCATGTCGCCTTCGAGGAGCGGGAAGGCCGCCGCGTTGGTCACCCGCGCCCGCAGGTAGGTGTGCGGCGAGAGCTTTGGTTGCGCGAGGAAGTTCATCACGCCCTCGAGGGCGGTGGCGCCGATGCTGTACTTGCGCGCGCCGTAGTCCGCCGGCACGTCGGCAGCGAACGGGATCGTGAAGGTCGCCGAGCCGAGTCCGTCGGTGACGGCCGCCTCTGTCGTGGCGGCGTCGCTGAGGACCTCCACCGCGTCGGCCTTCGCGGTATTCCCCATCCCGGCGAAGTTGCCGTAGGCCCCAGACGCCTCGGTACCCTTCGTGTACTGCAGCAGCGCCTGGTTGTCGGTCGCCCCCGTTTCTTTCAGGAACTCCTTGGTTGTCGCGTCGACCGCCTGCTGGAGGGTCGGCCGCTCGCTCACGATCCACGGTTCGAACACCGGCGGCTTGCCGCCGAGCTCCAGCCGCGCGGTCGAGAGCCGCAGCTGCACCCCGCGCCAATCTTCGCCCGTGCGCTGCTGCACCATCGCGGCGTAGGCGAGTTGGATGCTCTTGTCGGCGGAGGCGATGCGCACGTCGTAGGTCGGCTCCCAGCGTGCGTTCTCCACCTGGTAGGCCACGCGGATCGTCAGCTTTCCGGGCGTGGCCACCTCGTAGCGCACGTAGACGTCCTGCACCGACTTCCCCTTGGCTGTCTCCAGATCCTCCTGCTGGGCCTTCGCGGCTTCGGCACGTTTCACGATCTGCTCCTGCTGCCGCTTGGCCGCGCGCAGCTCCGCGGCAAGTGCCGCCTGGCGCTCGGAATAGAACGCCAGTTGTTTCTCCCACTCCGCCTGCGCCGGGACGGGGCCGGCGTTGTCCCCGGTGGGCCGGGTGGTCGCAAACGTCTTGATCCGGTCGAGGTAATCGCGCTGCTGCTCGATCAACTTGATCCGGTCCACCGCTTCCTCGAGCTCGGCGTCGAGCGCCTGCCGCTGCTCCGCAAGCTCGCGCAGCCGCGCGGAAGCCGGTTCGTCGAGATGCATCTCGAAGGCGGTCACATCGAGGATCGTCGCCTTCGCCGTGCCGGCCGCGGTGACCTGCAACAGGTTCGGGTTCACGCTCTCCGGCAGTCCGGCGAACCGCACCGCCTGCACGCCCGCAGCCAGCTCCACCGTCGCCTCTCGCGTCACGATCGCGCTGTCCTCATAGACCACCACTCCGGTGATCCGCGACTCCGCCTCGATCGGCGCCGCCGCCAAGGGCTGGAATGAGAACGCCAGTCCGACCAAGGCCGACGCTACGGAGAAAGCGACACGGAACGAGAGATTCAGGGAACGGTTCATGGTGCGAAGCGAGGGGGTTGAGATAGCGCTCAGGGGCGCGAGACGACGCTGGTGTCCGCAAGAATCGGAGTCAACCGCCGCCCCGGAGCACACCAGCCGCGAGGTCGCCGCACCATCGCGCTGCGCGCAGGCGCCTTCGAGCCCCGGATCCGTTCCCGCCTTGCCGCCGAGCGGTGACACCGCCACGAACGTGGTCTCCCGATGTCCACCGCCGACAGTCCTTCGTCCACGAGCCACCGGCCCACGCTCCGGCGCCGCCTGCGCGCGCTCTGGCGCCTGACTGCCCTCGGCGGCGGTTTCGTCTGCGGCGCGCTGCTCTTCCTCGTCACCGCCGGCCCGTGGTCCGGCTTCCGCCGGCGCTCCCTCTGGCTGCACCGCACTTGCAGCCTCATGCTGCGCACGCTCAACATCCGCTTCGTCGTCGAAGGCGAGCCGCGGCCGTGCACCGGCGTCGTGGCCAGCAACCACGTCAGCTACCTCGACATCCTCGTCCTCTCCGCCGCCACCCCGCAGGTCTTTCTCGCCAAGTCCGAGGTGCGCGACTGGCCGGTCGTCGGCTGGTTCGCCCGCGCCGCCGGCACCCAGTTCATCGACCGCAACCGCCGCTCCGACGTCGCCCGCCAAAACGCCGACTTCGCCCACATCGTCGAGCACGACGCCGTGCTCACCCTCTTTCTCGAGGGCACCAGCACCGACGGCGCCACGGTGCGCCCCTTCCGCTCCTCATTGCTCGAGCCAGCTGTCGAACACCGCTGGCCCGTCACGCCCGCAGCGATCCACTACACCTGCACCGGCGGCGACGTTGCGCAGGATGTCTGCTGGTGGGGCGACATGGGTTTCTTCGAACACCTCTTCCGCCTCGTGCGTGTCGACTCGGTCACCGCCCACCTGCGCTTCGGCTCGCCCGTCGCCGCCGCGGAGGATCGCAAGGCACTGGCCGCGTGCCTCCATGGCGAAGTCCTCGCGCTGAAGAGCCGCGCCGTCGAGACCGCCGCGCTCGTCGCCTGATCGCGCCATGGCCGTCCCGACCACCACCCGGCCGTTGCGCGTCTTTCTGCCGCCCAATCTCGCCGCCTGCGCCCCGCGCGACGCCATCCCGCTCAAGATCGAGGGCTCGCCCTCCAACCTGCCCGAGATCCTCGTCGCCGCCTGCCCCGGCACCGGCCCGTGGCTGCTGCCGCTGAAACGTGCCGAACTCCGCGTGCTCATCCATCTCCTGCGCGGCCAGCCGGTCTTCCGCTGGGTCAACATCCCGTTCGAGCCCATCCCCTGGCGCGGCGACGAGCTCGCCACCGTCAGCGCGCTGCTCGCGGAAACCGGAAACCAGAAACCGGAGACCGGAAACGCCGAGCCGCCGCGCACCGCCCCGTCCACCGAGTCCACGCCGTCCCGAGCGTCCGCTCCCGCTTCGCCCGACCGCGCCGCCCTCATCGCGCAGCTGGCCGGCAACCGCAAGCCCCTCGGCGCCCCGCGCCCCTCCCTGCCACCCGCTCAACGCACCTGGCGCAGCCCCAACGTGCCGCCGCTGCGCCCCGGCCAGAACGTGCGCCCCACCGAGGCCCCGCCCGCCGCCATGCTCGTCGACGGCTCCGAGCACTTCCTCGCGCTCACGCTCCCCTCGCGCGAAAACATCGCGTACCCGGCCATCCTTGACGCCGTGAAGTCCGCCGGCTTCCAGCTCGAGGCCAGCACCCGCAAGTGGTGGCTGCGCGACCGCCACCGCACCCTCACCTTCCTCGCCTCCTACTGGGAACGCCTCGAGAAGGGCTGGGGCGCGCAGTTCACCGACAACTTCCGCCGCAACACCGCCAAACTCCGCCTCGCCACCGTCGACGCGCGCGTCGAGGCGATCGGCGACGAGTTCGAGGTCTCCGTCGCGCTCGATGCCGGCGGCGCCTCGCTCGACACGCTCAAGAGCCAGCTCGCCCAGGGTCGCGGCTACGTCGAGCACGGCGGCGCGGTGTACCTCGTGCCCGCCGCCGCCGTCGAGAAACTGCACCAGGCCCAGCAGGCCCTCGCCGGCTCGCTCAACGCCCCGTTCCTACCCGCTGCGCGCCAGCGCATCGCCCGCCACCGCGCCGCCGAACTCCAGGAAACCCTCGAGAGCCTCTCGCCCAACTTCCGCCCGCCCGAGGCCTGGCGCGAACACAGCGATGCGCTCCGCCAGCTCACCAGCCTCGCGCCGGCGCCGATTCCCGCCGCGCTCACCAGCGCGCTCCGCCCGTACCAAAACCTCGGCGTCGCCTGGCTCTGGCACCTCCACCGCCACGGCCTCGGCGGCGTCCTCGCCGACGAGATGGGCCTCGGCAAGACCGCCCAGACCATCGCACTGCTGAGCGCCCTGCACGGCGAGACCGGAGACCGGAAACCGGAGACCGGAAAGGCCTCCGTCCAGCGCCCTCGCCTATTCGACCCATCCGCCCCATCGGACCTATCCGCAAGCTCTCGCCCCGGGCTCCGCTCCGGCGCCTCCCTCGTCGTCTGCCCGGCCTCGCTCACCGAAAACTGGCGACGCGAGCTCGCGCGCTTCGCTCCGGAGCTGCGCGTGTTCGTGCACCACGGCGCCAACCGCCTCGCCGCCCCGCCCGGCGGCCGTGCGCACGATGTGGTCGTCACCTCCTACGGTACCCTCGTGCGCGACCAGGAGCTGTTCGCCGAGGCCGACCTGCGTTGCCTCGTGGCCGACGAGGCCCAGCACGCCAAGAACCGCCGTTCCCAGGCCGCCGCCGCGCTCCGCGCCCTCTCGGCCGAGGCGCGCTTCTGCCTCACCGGCACACCGGTCGA
>JAEXPL010000283.1 GCA_023446865.1 Verrucomicrobiota bacterium
CCCCCCCCCCCCCCCGGGCCGCGGCGCCCCCCCCCCGCCCCTTCTCGTTTCAACCGACGATGTTCACACCCCAAACCGCTCGCGAAAACGCTTGGCGAGCCGGCGGCTCATCGCGAACGGTTTCGCCACGCCCTGCAGGTAGACCTGATACGAGCTGTTGAACCACGGCTCGAAACGTTCCACTCGCTCGCAGTTGATGATCACCGAACGCTGGATGCGGCAGAACTGCCGCTCCGGCAGCAACGCCTCCCACTCCTTCATCGACTTCAGCACGAGGCCCATCGAACCGGCCGGCCCCACCAACCGCGAGTAGTCGCCCTCGGCCTGGATGCAGATGATCGACGCGAGCTTCACGAAACGCGGGCCCGCGCCGACCGTCACAAAGATCGTGTCGTCGTAGGCGAGCATACCGGTGGCGGGCGGCGCCGGCGGCGGACTGCGCCGCAGGAACCGCTCGATCGCCTGCCGCAGCCGCAGCGGGTTGACTGGCTTCATCAGGTAGTCGAGCGCATTCACCTCGAACGCGCGCACGGCGAACTCGTCGTGCGCCGTCACGAAGATCACCGCGGCCGAGACCGGCGTGCGCTCGAACAGCTCGAAACCGTTGCCCCGCGGCATCTGAATATCCAGAAACAGGAGCTCCGGGCGCAGCTTCTCCAGCAGCGGCACCGCCTCCTTCACCGAACCGGCTTCGGCGGCCACCTCGATCTCGGGGTGCTTCTGCAGGAGAAAGGCCAGCTCTTGGCGCGCGAGCCGCTCGTCGTCCACGATCAGGGCGCGCGGATTGGTCACGACGCGGCCTCCGTCGTCGCCGGGCGCAAGGTGAGCTCCGCGTGCACCCAACCGTCCCGGGCCGTCACGGCGAACGTGTGCCGTCCCGGGAACGCCAGCTCGAGCCGCTGCGCCACATTGCGCAGCCCGGTACCGGTGCCGTCGCACGCACAACCGGATCCGCCCGCCGCCGCCGGCAGCAGCTGCCCGGTGTTTGAGACACGGATGCGCAGGCCCGGGCCGGCCGCCGCAACCTCGATCTCCAGCCGCAGCGGCGGCTCGCAGGTCTCCATGCCGTACTTCACGGCGTTCTCCACCAGCGGGTGGACGAGGAAACACGGCAACACGAACGCTTCCAGCGCCGGATCGACGCGGGTCGTCACCACGAGTTTTTCCTCGAAGCGGATCCGCTGGATCGCGAGGTAGTTCGCGATCGCCTGCATCTCCTCGCCGATCGTCGACTCGTGGCCCCGGCCGTTGAGCGAGTAGCGCAGGAACTCCGAGAGTTCCGTCACGATCTGCCGCGCGCGCTCGGGCTCCTTCACGATCATCGCCCGGATCGAGTTGAGCGAATTGAAGAGGAAGTGCGGGTTGAGCTGGTAGCGCAGCATCTGCTGTTGCGCCTGCTGGGCCAACGCCATCGCCTCGCGCGCCTTCTCGCGCTGCGCCCGGAGCTGAAGCCAATGATCGACCGCGAGGAACAACATCGAGAACAGGCCGAGCGTGATGCCGTCCATGAGGCCACCGCCGACCAGGATGTTCTTCGCATTGAGGTAGAGCTGGTCGTTCCAGCCGAGCCACCACATCACGTACATCGACGCGAGATGCCAGACCGCCGCCGCCCCGTAGCAGAGCGGCGCCACCAGCCAGAGAAACGGCCCGAGTTCGAGCCGGTCGCGCACGCGGTCGAAAAGGAGAAAAAGCAGCGCACACACCAACAGCCCGATGCCGCCGTCGACCGAGGTGTAGCGCAGGATGTACGCCTGTTTTTCCGGCGCCTTCAGCGCCCAGCTCACCGCACTCGCCGTCTCCCAGAACGTCCAGCTCCCGGCGAGGGTCAGCAGCAGGAGGATCGGTCGGCGGGAGATGGGGGCGAGTGGCCGCATGGGGTAACCGACCGCAAGTTACACAGCCCGGAGGCAAAAAGCCCGCCGGAATCGACGGGCGGTCACCGCCGTCGCCCAGCGGCCAGCGCAGCCTCAGCCGCCGTACTCCGCCCTCGTCCCTCCCACCAACGGCCCACTTCGTGTTACGACCGTAACACGAAGTGGGCCATTGCCAAAAAGCACCCGCCGTACCATCGTGCGGCGTGGCCGCGTCCCTGCAGTTGACCTTGGCCCTCTTGGCGTTCGGCGGCGAGATGACCGGGCGCTGCGCCCGCGCGATCCTCGCGCGCACCTCCAAAACCGGGCGGATCGACCGCGCGCTGCTACGCCTCGCCGCCGCCGGTGTCGTCACCGAGGCGGGCGACGGCACCATCGACGAACGCGTGCTGCGCCTCACCGAGGAGGGCGCCCGCCGTACGTTGGGTGGGATCAACCCGGAAACTGCGTGGGGGCGCCCGTGGGACGGAGTGTGGCGCGTCGTGGCGTTCGACATTCCGGAGGCCGCGATGGCCCGGCGCGCCCGCCTGCGTCGGCGTTTGCACGAATTCCGGTTCGGGTGGCTCCAGAACAGCGTCTGGATCAGTCCCGATCCCCTCGACGAGTTCCGCGCCGGCCTCGACCAGTCCGGCATCGTTCCCGACTCCCTCACCTATTTCGCCGCCCGTTGTGCCGGCGGCGAGTCGCCCGCCTCGCTCGTGCGCTCGGCGTGGGACTTCGACGCGCTGGAACGCAGCTACGCGAACTACCAGCAGATCCTGCAACTGCGCCCCTCCCCCCTGACCGGCACGCAGAACGCATGGCTGCGCTGGCTCCAGGCCGAACACCGCGCGTGGCGCCTGATCGCCCGCCGCGATCCGTTCCTGCCCGAGATCCTACTCCCCGCCAGCTACAGCGGACGCGTGGCCTGGGCAGAGCGCGCGAAGGCCCTCGCCGAATTCGCGCAAGTCTGGCGCTGAGCAACCGTCCCCACCGCCGCCCTTTCCGTCGAGGCCCCCCGCGCGTCGTCGCCCGCCAACGGCCCATTTCATGTTACGGTCGTAACACAAAATCGGCCGTTGGGGAGAGCGTCGATCGTGGTCTCGCGTGGCGGAGGCGGGGCACAAACAGCGGGTTGACGGCTCGGCATCGCGGCGCCAGCCCGCACGCTCGCCGCGATCAGAAGAGGGATCACTCCGCGCGCAGCGTCTCCGCGGGATCGATGCGGGTCGCGCGCCACGCCGGCCGGACGCAGGCCAGTCCGGCAATCAGCAGCAAACCTCCGGCCGCCAGCGCGTGCGTCAGCGGATCGGTCGTCGCCACCCCATAGAGCCCCCCTCGACCAGACGCACCAGAGCCAGCGCGCCCGCCAACCCACCGCACACCCCACGAACCACAGCACCACCCCTCGCCCACGACCATCCCGAGGATGTCGCGCAACGGTGCGCCCAACGCCAGCCGGATCCCGATCTCGCGCGTCCGCCGGCTGACCGTGAACGACATCAGCCTGAACAAGCCCAGCCCCGAGAGCGTCGGCGCGAGTCCACCGAAGAATCCGGCGAGCCGCGCCGTGAACCACTCCGGCGCCGTGGCCTCGTCGAGGCGGTCGGCGACCACGCGAAACCCGCTTGCCTGCGCCTGCCCGTCGATCTGCTGCACGGCCGTGCGGAAACTCACGGCCAGCGCCGCCGGCGCGCGCGACGAGCCGCACCGCCAGCCGCAGATCGCACCCGCGGTCCTGCAGCCAGCACAGCCCCCGCTGTTCGCGGCAACGCCCCTGCACCTGCGCCAAACCACCGAACTGCCGCAACGCCGCGTAGCGAGCCTCCTCGGCATCCATTCCGCGGGCACGGTTGGCCTGCTCCTGCAACTCGAGATGCGTCGCCATCTCCGCGGCCATCTCGCGCTCGAAACGCCGGCGCTGAACCAGCGTGCGGATCCCGGCCGGTATCTTCCGCAGCGCCTTCAATCGAAGATCGGAAGTAGTTCAGGTCGCCTTCAGCGCAAGGTTGATCGCGGCGGAGAGCTTCGCCCAGTCTTCGGTCTCGGCAGTGAGCTGCTTCCGGCCGGCGGTGGTCAGCGAAAAGAACGCCGCCTTCCGGTTGTTCTCGGAGACGCCCCACCCCGACTTGATCCAGTCTTGGTCCTCGAGCCGGTAGAGCGCCGGGTAGAGCGAGCCCTGTCCCAGGGCCGACAGCTGCCGGATCCGCTCGGAAATGCCGAAGCCGCGCATCGGTTCGAGCTGCAGCGTGCACAGGATCAGCATGTCCAGCGTGCCCTGCAACCGACCGGTCCTCTCGTCTTTGCCCATGGTTTCGTCCTCTTCGTGCATCCAGGAGAGGCAGGTCTCCTGCAGAATGGGAAGGGGAGCATCGCCGGAGCTTTGCCACTCTCGCGGTAACCACGGAGCGCGGAGGACGTCAACCCGCCCATCGCCGTCAATCGGCCCAACCGGAATACCTCCCATGAAAACCGCCCTCCGTATCCGTTTCGCGGCGCTCTTGCTCGCCGCCACCGGAGCCACCCTCGGCTCCGTCGCCGCCACCGCCGAATCGACCACCCCGCCCCCTGCGCCACCGCCGCAGCACGGTCCAGGCGAACACGGCGGGCACTTCGACCCCGAGCGCCGCCTCGCCCGGCTCACCACCGACCTCAGCCTCACCGCGGACCAGCAGACGAAGCTCCGCGCCATCTTCACCGCCGAGGCCGCCGAGATGAAGAAGCTCGACGAGACCGCGCTCACCGGGGAGCAGCGCCGCACGAAGATGCGCGAGCTCCACAAGGCCAACCGCGAGAGCATCGCGGCGCTCCTCACTCCGGAGCAGAAGCAGAAATTCGCCGCCATGCACCCGAAAGGACCCAAGGGCCGGCGCCATGGCGAGGCCGGCGGACCGCCGCCGCCCCATGAAGGCGGCGAGTGATCGCAGCCGGAGACTGGTTTCTTTCGGAACCTCGGCACGGAAGCCGAGTCCTACCCCGCGTCGTTTGCTAGGGTTTGCACAAAACGGGCGCCGCGCTAGTC
>JAEXPL010000333.1 GCA_023446865.1 Verrucomicrobiota bacterium
CCTTCACGTCAAGCCGCCGATTATCGTGCGCGATTTCGCGCTGGCGATCGGAGTGAAACCGTTCCGCCTCATCTCCGAGCTGATGGAGATGGGAATCTTTGGTTCCCTCAACCAGGCGATTGACGAGACTGTCGCCACCAAGGTGGCGGAGAAGCACGGCTTCCTCCTCGAGGTGAAGCACCGCGGCGAGTCCGCCCCGGTTGTGCCCGCGAAGGAAAAGGCCAAACCGGTCGAGGAGGACGAGTCGAAATTCCTCGAACCCCGTCCGCCGGTCGTCTGCATCCTCGGCCACGTCGACCACGGCAAGACCACGCTGCTCGACACGATCCGCAAGGCCAACGTCGCCGCGGGCGAAGCCGGCGGCATCACGCAGCACATCGGCTCCTACCAGGTCGTCCACAACGGCCGCAAGATCACCTTCCTCGACACCCCCGGCCACTCCGCTTTCAATAAAATGCGTGCCCGCGGTGCGAATACCACGGACATCGCCATCCTCGTGGTCGCCGCCGACGACGGCTTCATGCCGCAGACCGACGAGGCGTTGAAGTACATCAAGGCCGCCAAGGTCGCGACCATCGTCGCCGTCAACAAGTCCGACGTGAAGGGCGCCAATTTCGACCGCGTGAAGCTGCAGATGCAGGAACGCGGCATCGCCCCCGAAGACTGGGGTGGTGAAACCATCGCCGTGAAGGTCTCCGGCCTGAAGGGCGACGGTGTGCCGGAGTTGCTCGATTACATTCTCCTCCAGGCCGACGTCATGGAGCTCAAGGCCAACCCGAAGGCTCCCGCCACCGGCGTCGTCGTCGAGGCTCAGGTTGAAGTCGGCCGCGGCAGCACCGCAACCGTCATCGTCCAGCGCGGCACCTTGCGCGTGGGTGATGCCGTCGTCTGCGGTGCCGCGTACACGAAGATCAAGGCGTTGTTCAACGACAAGGGTGAGCAGGTCAAGGAAGCCGGCCCTGCGATGCCGGTGAAGATCATCGGCTGGTCCGCCACCCCTGAGGCCGGCGCCCAGTTCAAGGTCGTGAAAAACGAGCGCGAGGCCAAGTCCATCGCCGAGGAGGCCGAGCTCGATCTCCGCAAGCAGGCCACGCAGGCCTCCGCCGCGCCGAAGGACACCTCCGTCGAGAAGCTCTTCGCCGAGATCGCCGCGACCCAGAAGCCCACGCTCAAGGTCGTCATCAAGTCCGACGTCTTTGGTTCCGCTGAGGCCGTACGCAATCTCCTCGAGGGCATCAAGAGCGACAAGGTCGCTCTCGAGGTCATCTCGTCCGACGTCGGTCTCGTTTCGAAGAACGACGTCCTCATGGCCGGAGCCGCCGGCGCGATCATCATCGGTTTCAACACCCGCCTGGAGAACGGTGTCACGGCGCTCGCCAAGCACCACGGCGTCGGTATCCAAGAGTACGACATCATCTACGAGCTCGCCGACAAGGTGAAGGAGTCGATGGCCGATCTGCTCCCGCCGGATCTCCGCGAGGTCAAGCTGGGCGGTGCCGAAGTCCGCGCGACCTTCCCGGTCGCCAAGGGCGTCGTCGCCGGCTGCCTGGTCACCGATGGCAAGATCACCCGCAACGCCAAGGCCCGCGTCCGTCGCGGCCGCGAGGTCATGCACGAGAGCACGGTCGACACCCTCCGCCGCTTCAAGGACGACGCGAACGAAGTCCGCGCTGGTCTGGAGTGCGGTATCGGTCTCGCCGGCTACTTCGACTACAAGCCGGGCGACGTCATCGAGTGCTTCGACATCCAGAAGATCCGCGCGAGCCTCTGAGCTTCTCCGATTTGCGATTGTCGATTCTCGGTTGAGGTCGCCGCCGCCAGCGACCGCCTCGGCCAATTGCAAATCGGCAATCCCGAATCGAAAATAGCCCATGTCCAACCGCACCGTCCGCATCAACGAGCTGCTGCAGCGTGAGATCAGCCACGTGCTGCACACCAAGTGCGGGCAGGACGCTGTCCTCTACACCATCACCGGCGTCGAGATCGCGCCCGATCTCCGCACGGCCAAGGTCTACTTCTCGCTGCTGAGGAAGGACGCCGATCCGGCGCGCGGCCTGAAATGGCTCCGCAGCAAACTCACGCTGATCAGCGAACACCTGCGCCGCTACGTCCAGCTGCGCTACTTGCCGAAGATCGAGTTCGTCCACGACGAGTCGCCGGATCGCGCCGAACGCGTCCTGCGCCTGCTCGACGAAATCACGCCACCGTCCGCCGCCCAGCCGTCTGTACCGCCGCTGTCGCCGAGCTGAGGTCGTTTCGCCGCCATGCCGCGCTTCTTTCCCGAGCTTGCCAAACGTTTTGCGCAGGTGCTGTCGCGCCTCGAGGGGAAACGCGTCGTCGTGATCGGCCATGCCCGGCCGGATGGCGATTGCATCGGCTCGCAGGTCGCCGTCGCGCGCCTCCTCGCTGCGCATGGCATCGATGTGGCTTGCGCCAACGGCGATCCGGTTCCGCGCCGCCTCGCCTACCTCGCAGCCCAGCACACCTTCCACACGGCGGATACGTTGCCCGCGGGCGATTATGTCGCCGTGCTCGTGGACTGCGCCGACCTCGCCCGCATCGGCTACAAGCTCGCCGCGCGCTTCCCACAGCCGGTGCTCAATATCGACCACCACCTCGGCGCCAACCACGGGGCGGGGGAGAACCTCGTCGACACCGGGGCTGCCGCCACCGCCGAGATTATCGCCGGCATCGCGTTTGATCTCGAACTGCCCATCGATGGGGTCGCAGCCAAAGCGCTTTACGCGGGCATCCTCACCGACACCGGCCAGTTCCGCCACGCTTCGACGACCGCACGCGTCTTTGAACTCGTCGGACGCCTGATCGCCTGTGGCGCCGAGCCGGTCGAGGCCGGCTACCACATCTACGAGCGCGAGTCGTTCGGACGGATGAAGCTGCTCCAACACTTCCTCTCGTCTCTTCGCCTCGAGTGCGGTGGGCGCGTCTGCGTCGGTCTGTTGCCGCTCGGCATCTTCGAGCAGACCGGCACCACGGCTGAGGACACCGAAGGCCTTGTCGACTACGCGCGCGCCATCGATGGCGTCGAGATCGGCGTGCTCCTCGAGGAGCGCGTCGGCATGACCAAGGGCAGCCTGCGCGGCAAGGATCCCGCTCTGCGCCTTGATCGCGTCGCTGCCCAGTTTGGCGGTGGCGGCCACGCCTGCGCTGCCGGTCTCAACCCGAAGGAGCCGCTCGCCGAGGTGCAGCCGCGCCTTCTCGCCGCCCTTGCCGAGACGCTCGCCCGCGTCGACGCCCTCAAGTCCCAATGAGTCTCGTCCCCCGCAACGAATTCGACGGCGTCCTGCTGATCGACAAGCCAACCGACTACACGTCGCACGACGTCGTCGCCCGCGTCCGCGGCAAGCTCCAACAGAAGCGCGTCGGGCATGCCGGCACGCTCGACCCGATGGCCACCGGCCTCCTGCTCGTGCTCGTCGGCAAGTCCACGCGTCTCTCGCAGTATCTAATGAGCGGCGACAAGGAGTACGAGGGGGAGATGACCCTTGGTGCGGTGACCAACTCACAGGATGCCGAGGGCGAGGTGGTCGAGACCCGACCGGTGCCGGCCGACCTCGATCGCGCGAAGATCGAGGCGGTGATGCAGACTTTTCGCGGCGACCAGTACCAGACGCCGCCGATGTTCTCGGCGATCAAGGTCGACGGCGTTCCACTCTACAAGATGGCCCGCAAGGGCGAGGAGATCGACCGTGAGCCGCGGTTCATCCGGGTCATGAGCATCGAGGTGCTCGGGGTGGAGCTGCCCAAGGTGCGCTTCCGCGTGCGGTGCTCGAAAGGCACCTACGTGCGCACGCTCGCCCACGACATCGGACAGAAGCTCGGCTGCGGCGCGCATCTGAGCGCCCTACGCCGCACGGCCAGCGGTGCGCTCCGCATCGAGCAGGCGATCGGTCTGGACGCCTTCATGGCGCTCCCCGCCGCCGACTTGCAGAAACAGCTGCTCGCGCCGCACCAGGTGGCGCCGACGCACGCCGTGTGACCGGTTCGGAGCGAGGCAAACGATGAGCACCGCTCCCCAGCTTTTCCTTTCGCTCGCCGCCGTGCGCCTGCCGGCGCAGCCGCTGCACCTGGCCATCGGCATGTTCGACGGTGTGCACCTTGGGCATCAGGCGGTCGTCGAATCTGCGCTGCACTCGGCACGCCGGGAGAGCGGTTTGGCGGGCGTGCTCACCTTTGATCCGCACCCGAGCCGGCTTTTCCGGCCGGACAATCCGGTGCGTCTGCTCATGCCTGTTGCGCTGAAGGCTTGGTTTCTCCAGCAGCGCCTCGGGATCGACTTTGTCGTGCAGGAGCCGTTCACCCCGGGATTTGCCGCGGTGACGGCGGAGGATTTCCTACCGCGCCTGCGTGCGGCCCTGCCGAATCTCCACGCGGTCTATGTGGGTGAGAACTGGCGCTACGGCGCGGGCCGCCGGGGCGACGCGGCGAATCTGGTGCGTGCCGGCCGTGAGGCCGGCGTGAGCGTGTTCAGCGCGCCGCGGATCAACCTCGACGGCGAGCCGATCAGCAGCACGCGCATCCGGAGACATGTGGAGTCAGGCGAGATGCCCGCCGCCAACGCACTGCTCGGCTACGCCTATTTTGCCCGCGGTGCGGTGCAGCCCGGCCGCCAACTCGGCCGTACGATCGGGTTTCCCACGCTCAATCTCCCGTGGGAACCGGAGTGTCGGCCTGCCGCCGGCGTGTACGCTGTGCGCGTCCGTGGTCGCGATGAGGCGCCCGAGGCTGGTCAACCGGCGGTGGCCAACTATGGGGTCCGCCCGACGGTGGAAGTCGCCGGCCGACCGCTGCTCGAGGTGCATGTGCTCGCAGGGTGCCGGTGGCGCGAGGGAGATGAACTCGTCGTGGAGTGGCTGCATTGCCTGCGCGCAGAGCGAAAGTTCCACGACTTGGCTGCTCTCCGGGAGCAGATCGGGCAGGATGTCGCCGCCGCCCGCGAGTACTTCGGTCTCCGCTCTTGATCCGAGCTCCGCATCGGCGCGGGGCGCTGAGTTTTCAGGTTAACTTTTGGGTCGCATATCCGATGAACAGCGGGTTCCCTCGTTTCCAATCCAGCCTGACTCCGCGACGATGAGCGCCAATGCCATCCATATTCTCGTAGCCGACGATGACGATCAGGTGCGAATGCTCCTGAAACGTGTGCTGGTGAAGGCCGGCTACGATGTCTCGGAGGCGCGGAACGGGAACGAGGCGATGAGGATCTTCAAGCAGAAGCCGGCGGCTTTGTTGATCACGGATCTGATCATGCCCGACAAGGAAGGCATTGAGACCATTCAGGAGTTTCGCCGCAACCAGACACCGGTGAAGATCATCGCGATGTCCGGTGGCGGAAGGCTCGATCAGAACATGTACCTTTCGATGGCGAAGAAGATCGGAGCCGATCGGGTGCTTTCGAAACCCTTCATGCCGCAGGAACTGTTGAAGGTAGTGCAAGACCTCACAGGTGCCTTGCCGGCTGCTCCGGCGACTCCGGCCCCCTGACCAGCAGGATCGCTGTTCGTGCTGGCTCTTGCGTGTGACAGCGAGTCCCGGTTGCGAGCGTGAAGCCGGGTGCGGGGAACGACGGCGCGATTCGGGTGCGGTGGATATGAAACGGCCGGGCGTGATGCCCGGCCTCGGAAGACGGACGGCGTTCCCATGAACGCCGCTACGGGCAGTGTCAGGCGAGCTTGGCGCCAAGGCGCTGGGCGGCGCGGATGAGGGCGTCGGCCATGTCGGACGGGGTCGCCGCGACCTCGATACCACATTCCTGGAAGACCTTGATCTTCGCCGCGGCGGTATCCTCGGCGCCACCGACGATCGCGCCGGCGTGGCCCATGCGGCGGCCGGCGGGGGCGGTCGCACCGGCGATGAAACCGGCGACGGGCTTCTTGTAGTTGGCCTTGATCCAGCGGGCAGCCTCGACCTCGGCGTTGCCGCCGATTTCGCCGATCATGATGATGCCCCAGGTGTCCGGGTCCTCGGCGAAGAGCTTGATGACATCGAGGTGGGAGGTGCCGTTGACCGGGTCGCCGCCGATGCCGACGCTGGTGGTCTGGCCGAGCCCGCGGGTGGTGAGCTGGTAGACGGCC
>JAEXPL010000396.1 GCA_023446865.1 Verrucomicrobiota bacterium
CTCCACCCGCGGCCCAGGCGCCGCAGATCTCGCAGCCCGGCCCCGCGCAACCGCCGCCCAGCGAACTGCCGAAACTCGTCGCCCAACTCTCCGCCCAGCCCGCCCTCGCCGCCGCCGATTGTGAGAAACTCGCCCGGGAAACCATCACCCATGGCCAGAACCTCCGCCAAGCCGGCGAGCCGGTGAAACCCGGCATCGTCCAGGACGGCCTCGCCGCCGTCGACCGCGGCGAGCGGCTCGACGCCAAGGCCGCCAACTGGCCCGAACTGCGCTCGCAGTTGCAGGACCTCCTCAAGCCTCCGCCACAGCAGGACCAGCAGAAAGACGAGAAGAAGCAGGAGGAACAGAAGAAGGATCAGCAGCAGCAACAGCAGGAGCAGCAGAAGGACGACCAGCAAAAGTCCGAGGAAGAGAAGCAGCAGGAGCAGCAGCAACAACAGCAGAGCGAGCAGCAGAAATCCGAGGAGCAGAAGCGGCAGGAACAACAAGAGCAGCAAGCCCAGCAGCAGCCTCCGCCCCAGGCGCCCAACGACACCCAGAAGATCGGCGGCGAGAAGCCCAAGGACAACGAGGCCAAGGAGCATCCCGAGCTCGCCGTGCCGTTGCAGAAACTCGAGCAGGTCCGCGACAAGGACTCGCCCGCCGAGCTCTTCGAACTGCTCAAGAACGAAGAGCCCAAGGCGGCCGACCAACCCAAGAAAGACTGGTAACCATTTCCCGATGACTCGCCTCCCGCGACTCCTCCACGCCCTGTTGACCATGCCTGCGCGTGGTGCGGCACTTCCGCCCGCACCGGCCGACACCGCGCTCGCCGCCGACCCTCGCCTGCTCCCCAGCCCACGTTCCCCGCGACCGGTCGAAGACCGGTCCTACTCGCCGGCCTGCTTGGCCCGTAGGTCCAGTCTCCGACTGGACTCCCTCGACGCCACCCCGCTCCCCAGCCCACGTCCCTCTCGACCGGTCGAAGACCGGTCCTACTTGCGCCGCCTCGCCACCGCATTCGCGGTCTTCTTCGCCGCCACCATCGCCTGCGCCCAAACCGTCACCTGGGATCCGCCCTCCGGCTCCCTCGCGCGCGGCCAGACCTCGGAACTCAGCCTCGTGTTCGAGAACTGCACCCCGTCCGCCGAGGTCCAGCTCCCGACCGTCCCCGGGCTCCAGTTTGGCCGGCCGAACCAGAGCAGCCAGACCTCGATGATCAACTTCAAGGTCACCAGCCGCCTCGTGCTCGCTTACCCGGTGGCGCCCGTCTCCTCCGGCGACCGCATCGAAATTCCCGCCTTCGAGGTCGAAACCAACAAGGGCAAGCTAAAGGTCGCCGCCGCCTCCTTCGAAATCGGCGAGGCCACCGTGGGCCGCAGCAACATCCCAATCGACCGAGTCGCTGGGGCGGCGTTGACCGTCGATCCGACAACTGTCTGGGCCGGTCAGGTCTTCAGCCTAAAATATCAGCTGCTCATCTCCCGCCGCTTCAACCCCACCAACGTCGGCCTGCTCGACTGGACCCCGCCGGCCAATCTCTACATCGAGCCGTGGCCAAAGGCCGAAATGATCGAGGCCAACGTCGGCGGCGACGCCCGCGTCGGCATCGCGACCAAGACCCGCGCCGCGTTCAAGGATCCCGGTATTCAGACCCTCCCCGTCGCCCGCGAGCCAGTCGATCTCGCAACCGGCGGCGGCGGCTTCGACTTCTTCGGTCGCCAGAGCACCGAGCAGTACCTCATCACGAGCACGGCCCCGACCATCACCGTCAAACCGTTGCCGCTGCCCGCACCGGCCGATTTCCAGAAGGCGGTCGGCCAGTTCAAGTTCACCTCCAAGGTCGTTCCCACCACCGCGGCCGTCGGCGACCCGATTACCTGGACGCTCACGCTCGAAGGCACCGGCAACTGGCCCGAGGGCCTCAGCCTGCCCGCCCGCGAGGTGTCGCGCGACTTCCGCGCCTTCCAGCCCAACGTGCAACGGAAGATCAAGGACGGCACGCTCTTCGAGGGCACCCTCACCGAGGATATCGTGCTCATGCCCACCAAGCCGGGCACCTACACGCTCGGTCCGGTCAGCTACTCCTACTTCGATCCCGTCGCCGGCAGCTACAAGACGCTGCGCACGGACGCCGTGAAGATCACGATCACCGCCGCTTCGGCCACCGCGCTCGCGCCCTCGGGCACCGGCCTCACGCCGCCAGTGATCCAGTTCAACTCCGACACACCGCCGCAGACCACCACCCCGGTGGTGAAGTCGCCCGCGCCCGAGCTGCCCGGCCATCTCCCGATGGAGCCGCTGCCCGGCCATGACTCCGCGCCGCGCCCCTGGGCCGCCATTCCACTCTCGCTCCTCCTCGCGCCGCTCGGGCCACTCGCGCTGCTCTGGCTCGGTCTTGGTTGGCGCCGCGCCCGCCTCACCGATCCGCGCCGCGAACAGCGCTTCGCGCTCGCCGAACTTCCGGAGTCCATCGCTGCCGTGGCGCAGGCCTCCGATGAGCACTCCCGCGCCGTGGCGCTGCGCAACTGGCAACAGCTCGCCGCCCTCGCCAGCGGCACCGACCATGCCGCCCCGTCGGCCGAGGCCCTCGCCGCCGCCACGGCCCGCGAGTTCGTCCGCGCCAACGCCGAAACCGCTGCCATCTGGGCCCGGCTCTGGCAGGAAGCCGACGCGCACCTCTACGGTCGCTCCGCAAAACTCCCCGGCGACTGGATCACCCGCGCCACAGCCGCATGCCGCACCGCGCGCCTACGCCGCCTTTCCCCGTTTGCCGCCCTGCGCCCATCGAGCCTCTGGCCGCTCGTGTTGGTCGCGCTGGTCTTCGCCGGTGCTCCGCGGGCCGAGGCCGCCGGTGCCGCCGAGGAATCCTACCGCCGCGCCGAATTCGCCAACGCCGAGCAGACTTGGCGGGCCGGTCTCGCCATCACCCCCGATGACTGGATACTGCGGCTCAACCTCGGTCTCGCCGTCGCGCAGCAGAACCGCTGGTCCGAGGCCGCCGCGCACTGGAGCTCGGCCTTCCTCGCCGCGCCACGCGATCCCTCGGTGCGTTGGCACCTCGCGCTCGGTCTCGAGCGCGCCGAGTTCACGCAACCCGAGTTCGCCGCGCTCTCCACCGGCACCGGACTCGCCGGCCTCGCCCGTCTCGCCTCGCCCGCCGAATGGCAACAGTTGGTCGCCACGGGGTCGCTGCTCCTTTCCCTCGCCATGGCCACCGCTCTGCTGGCCCGCCACTTCCCGCGCCGCCGTTGGCTGGGTTGGGCCGCCGCGCTGAGCACGCTCGTGGGCCTTCTCGCCGTCGCCTGCGGATTCACCGCCCTGCGTGAATACGGCCCGCTCGCCCATCCCGACGCCGTGCTCGTCTGGAAGGCCACCGAGCTGCGCAGCGTGCCGACCGAGGCGGGTGAGCAGAAGACCGAACCCCTCGCCGCCGGCACGATCGCCCTCTGGCAGAAATCGTTCTTCGGGTGGGACCAGCTTCTCTTCGCCAATGGCCAGACCGGCTGGACCCGCCGCGAGAACCTCCAACCACTGTATCCGCTCCGTCCGGAGGCAAAACCCTAGCCTGCCCCGATGTCCCCGCCCTCGGGAAGCCAATCACCGCCCATCCTCTGCCGCCCGCTCCAGTCCGACGAGGTGGATGAGGCCTGCGCCGTGGCCCGTGCTGTCTTCGACGCCCACGTCGGGCCCAACCAGCCCGAGGAGGGGCGCCGGATGTTCCACCATTTCGCCCAGCCTGCCGCCCTTTTGCGGCGCCACCGCACGCGCTACACGACTTGGGTCGCCGTTGAGGGTCCAAGAGTGGTCGGCTTGTTGCATATCCACGCCGGGAATCACATCTCGCTCCTTTTCACGACGCCGGAGTGCCAGGGCCGGGGCATCGCCACTCGGCTGCTGCGTACCGCCGTCGAAGCCGGCGGCTTCGTCGCTCCGGCCACGGTAAACTCCAGCCCCAACGCCGTCGGTTACTACGCCCGAATCGGCTTCGCCCCGGAGGGCCCGGAGCTTCTCAAGAACGGTGTCCGGCACCAACCCATGCGCTTGGCGGCACTGCCCGCAGATTGGCCGCCGCGCAAGGCTTAGCTCCTTCGCGGCGTTCACGCGCTTGGAGGTGGACGCGCTTGCCCCCAAGCGCGTCGACGACTCTGCCCACGGCTCATCTTCGCCAATCCTCGCGCAATCACCGTCCGCTGCGGCTCATCCGCGCGGCGGCGTTGAGGGCAACGCCGCCCACCTCGGTCACTCCATGACGCATCGCCCCGCGCTCACCCGCCGACGACTTCCGCCACCGCCTCCCCGCCGCGCACCGTAACCGAATTCCGGCGCCGCAGCGGCGTCTGCCACGTGCGGTTCGTGCCGCACCGCCAGAGCCACTCGAGCGGGCCGTAGTGGAAGTGTTTCAGCCAGAGCTTGGCCAGCGCCGCTTGGACGACGATGAACACGATTCCGACCAGGATGCTGTGGAACTGCCCGAGCTTCCGGTACAGCCCAAAGCCGAATCCGTAGAACAGCGGCACGAAGAACGCCGCCTGCGACACATAGCCGGTCAGGCTCATGCGCCCAAGCGGCACGAACCAGTCGAGGGCGCGGCGCCAGCCGTCGTGCAGGTACAGCAGCACGAAGCCGCCCACCCAGATCGCCATCTGCGCGAGGTTGGCGTAGGCGCCGATCCAGTTGTTCACGTAGTAGGCCCGCATGCCCTCCACGCCCCAGTACGGCAGCATGAGCTTCAGCGGCAGGAACACCGCGAAGCCGACCAGGCCGAGGATCAGCACCCGCCCGCCGAAGCGGCGCGCCACCGCCGCGCTCTCCAGGATGTGGTGACGCCCGAGCAGGAGGCCGCAGACGAACAGTCCGAGCATCTGCAGGTACCGCCCCGTCTCGTAGGTGAACAGGAGCCGCATCAACTGCCCGCGGCCGGCGAGCAACGCCACGAGGTCCGGCAGCGAGTCTCCCGCCTGGGTGCTGCGCACCTGTCCGAAGATCCCCCAGTGCAGCGGCTGCGGCGGCGCGAACTCCGGATGCCGCAGGCAATGGACCGCGTACACCGCGGTCGGAATCTGCAACAGGAAGAGCGCCGCGATCCAGGCGAGCACCTTGTCCGGCAACCGGTAGATCAGCACCAGCGGCAGCCCGAGCAACGCCATGACCAGCAGGATGTCGCCGCTGTAGAGGATGCCGTTGAGGTAGCCGAACGCGGCAAGCAGTGTCAGCCGCCACGGGAAACGGGTGAAGACGTCGATGCCGCGTTTCGTCCAGCTCTGGAGCAGCAGCATGAAACTCACGCCGAACATCATCGCGAAGATCGCGTAGGCCTTGCCGCTGAAGAGGAAGAAGGCGCCGTCGTTGAACCACTGGTCGAGCTGCTGCATCAGCGGAGTCCGGTTCTCCGGATAGAGCGAGAGTTCGAAGTGCTCGACACAGTGCACTGCGAACAAGCCCACCAGGGCGGAGCCGCGCAGC
This sequence comes from Verrucomicrobiota bacterium, assembly GCA_023446865.1. GTDB lineage: Bacteria > Verrucomicrobiota > Verrucomicrobiia > Opitutales > Opitutaceae > CAJCBL01. The sequence continues at coordinate 5,446 of JAEXPL010000396.1, forward strand.
GCGTCGATCAGGGTGATGCGGGCGGCCGGAACAGCAGGGGCCGGGGCCGCCAACGACGGGGATGTCATGCCCCCGTTCAATCCCCAAGAGGCCGCCCGCGACAACCCCGGAAGCGCCCAAATGCATTGCCGCGGCGTCGGTCGCCAACGACAGCGGGAAACTCACGCCCGGGGATGCGCGTGACGGTAGATATCCTTCAGCCGCGCGATCGTCACGTGGGTGTAGACCTGGGTTGTCGTCAGCTTCGCGTGTCCCAGAAGCTCCTGGACAAGCCGCAGATCGGCCCCGCGGTCGAGCAGATGCGTGGCGAAGGAGTGCCGCAACTTGTGCGGCGAAAGGTCCATCGGCAGGCCGCACAGTGCCAGGTAGCGCTTCATCAGCAGCTGCACCGCCCGCGGGGTAAGCCGCCGGCCGTGCGCATCGACCACCACCGGGGCGTCCGGTCCCCGCGCCGGCGCAAACTCGTCGCGGAAGCGCTGCAGCACTGTCTTCGCCACCGCGCCGATCGGGCAGACGCGTTCCTTGCGGCCTTTGCCGAGCACGCGGGCCACGCCCTCGCCCAAGTCGATCATGCCGTAGTTGAGGCCGCACAGCTCGCTGATGCGCAGCCCGGCGCCGTAGAGCAGCTCCAGCACGAGCCGGTCGCGCCAGCACTCGAACGGATCTCCACCCTCGGTTTCAAGGCGGCGCAACGGCGCGGAGAGCAGTGCCTCGGCCTGTTTCTCGGTGAGAAATTTCGGGAGCCGCTTCTCCAGCTTCGGCAGCGCCACTCCGGTGAACGGATTCCGCTCCAACCTCCCGCGCCGCATCCAGAAGCGGTAGAACGCCCGCAGGCCGGAGACGTGGTTGTGCAACGTGCGCCGGTCGAAACGACGCTGCGCCTCGATCACGAAGTCGCGCATCGCGCGCTGGTCCAGCGCATCGAACGCCCGGTCCGCCAGCCCGCTGCGCCGGAGCCAGCGATGGAAGTCCTCGAAGGCCTGCCGGTAGTTGCGCACCGTGTAGCGCGAGTACCGCC
>JAEXPL010000397.1 GCA_023446865.1 Verrucomicrobiota bacterium
AGCAGGTCGAGTACCCGAAGCCGTTGCGCGAGTTCGTGTACGACACGTTCAACCGCTTCGCCGCCGCGCACCCGTGGGTGGAGGGCGAGAACATCCGGCCGAAGTCGATCGCGCGCGAGATGTTCGAGCGCTACCAGTCGTTCGCCGAGCATGTGCGCGACTACGGGCTGGAGCGCATGGAGGGGCTTCTGCTGCGCCACCTCTCGCAGACGTGGAAGGTGCTATCCCAGACCGTGCCGGAGTCGTGCAAGACCGAGGAGGTCCTGGAAATGGAGACGTATTTCCGCGAGCTGATCCGCGGCATCGACTCCTCGCTGCTCGAGGAGTGGGAGAAGCTGCGCAACCCCGACTACGTGGCGGAGGAGGCCGGCGACAAGCCCGCACGGCCGTCGAGCTACGACCTCACGCGCGACGTGCCGGCGTTTCGGCGTCAGATCCGCGCGGCGATCTTTGGCTTCCTGCAGGACGTGAACGTGCGCGATTGGGAGGCGGCCGCGGAGCGGCTGGCGACGGAGACCGGAGACCGGAAAGCGGAGACCGGAAAGACGGAGGGCGGACGGCAGAGGACGGATGGCGGAGGACCGACGACGGAGGTCGGAAAGGCGGAGATCGTGCCGGTACCGGTTGCTCTTGGCGACAGCATCGAGCTGGCGAAGAAGGTGGCGGTGCGGCAGCTTGAGGCGTTGTTCGCGCCGTACTTCGAGGCGCGCGGGCGCTTCCGGCTCGATCCGGCCGGGCGCGCGGCCGGGCATACGCATTGGGTCGAGGAGAACCGCGAGCGCGGCGAACTCACCGTCGCGCAGGTGCTCGTCGACCCCGAGGACGCGAACGACTGGGAGCTGGTCTTCACGGTCGATCTCACCGCTTCGCGCGCGGCCCAGGGCGTGGTGCTGCGGTTGGGCGAGCTGCGTCCGATCGGCGCGTACTGAGTGCTGCGCTCGCACTGCCACAAGGTGACGGCCGGTGATACCTTAGGGCGTCCAGTCGGAGACTGGACCCACGGGGCGGGCGTGCCGACAAAACAGGGCCGGTCTTTGGCACCGGTCACGCCGTGCGTGGGCTGCAGGGGAGGGCGTGTGCTTGCTGCGCCCAGTCGGAGACTGGACCTGCGGCACCGCGGGGGCGGCAGGGGCGAAAGGAGCGCGGCCGGAACGACGGGGACTCGCGCAAGTTCGTGGCATTCATCGGTAAAGTTTGCGGCCAAAGGTCCGATTTCTGCCTCAACACCCGAAGTGTACCCATGAGCATCGCGCCCGTTCTCTTGCAGCAGGTCGAGGACATCTCCAACCGCATCGCCGCGGAGGCCATTCTGGCCCAAGTCGGCCGCGACGATGGCTTGATTCCGGCCTACAGCCTCCTTGGCCAGCTTTGCGACGTGCTCGCCGACATCCCCGATGCGCTACTGCCGGCGCATAACCTGCGCGAGATCCTCGAGAAACGTCTCGATGCGGCCCAGCCGTTCGACGCGGACTCGCTCGCGCACCTCCAGCATTTCGCGGAGCATTTTCCGCATGTGGTCGAGGCGATGCGTGTCGGCCGGCCGATCCACTACAAGGAGCTCAAGTCTGGTGCCGCTCCGGAGGCGGTTGCGCCCGCGGCCGTGCGTCCTGCATTCACTGCGCCGCCCGATACCCTCATGGACATGCGCCTCGAGGAGAACCGCGAGTTGTTGGGCGAGTTCCACGCCGAGGCGATCGATCACCTGTCGCAGATCGAGGCCGCGCTCTTGCAGCTCGAGCAGAATCCGAACGACCCCGAGGCGATCAGCTCCATCTTCCGCTCGTTCCACACGATCAAGGGCGTCTCGGGCTTCCTTCAGCTCACGCCGATGCATACGCTCACCCACGAGGTCGAGTCGCTCCTCGACTTGGTGCGCAACAACAAGCTCTCGATCAACTCGACGATCATCACCGAGATGCTCCGGGCTCGCGACGCCCTGCAGGCGCTCGTGGGGCAGATCACGGTGGCGCTGGAGAAAGGAATTCTGCCGACGGAGATCGTGCCGGTTGGTCACCTGATCGTGGCGGTGAAGATGCTCGCGGCCGGTGCCAACGCACCCGCTCCCTCCGCGCCGGCTGCCGCGCCCACCCCTGCTCCCGCGCCGGAGTCGGCTCAAGATCTCTCCCCTTCCGCACTTGCCGCCCTCAACGAGGTGCCGGTGCCCGAGGCGGCGTCCACCGCGGCCGCCGTGCCCGACCAAGCCGCGTTGCAGCAGGCCGCCGCGGCCAACGCCGCCGTCGCTGCCGGCGCCAAGAAGTCGGGCACCGCGTCGACGATCCGCGTCAACACCGAGAAGCTCGACTCCCTCATGGATGTCGTCGGCGAGTTGGTGATCGTGCAAAGCCAGCTGCAGGAGAGCGCGCGGCACCTCCTCGACTCCAACACGTCGTTGCAGCGCAACCTTGCCCAGGTTTCCCGCATCACCAAGGAACTCCAGCACACCTCGATGGCGCTGCGGATGATCCCGGTGAAATCGACGTTCCAGAAGATGGAGCGTCTCGCGCGCGACCTGGCCCGCGACTGCGGCAAGAAGGTGAGCTTCACCGTCGAGGGCGAGGATACCGAGCTCGACCGCACCGTCGTCGAGGAGATCAATGACCCGTTGGTGCACATGGTGCGCAACTCGCTCGACCACGGTCTCGAACCGGTCGCGGACCGCGTCAAGGCCGGCAAGCCCGAGCTCGGCAAGGTCCAGCTCAAGGCCTACCATCAGGGCAGCAACATCGTGCTCGAACTTTCCGATGACGGCCGCGGCATCGACCCGGCGAAGGTCTTCGCCAAGGCGCTCAAGCAGGGCCTCGTCTCCGAGGGCCAGAACCTCTCGAAGGAGGAGATCCTCAACCTCATCTTCCTGCCCGGCTTCTCCACGGCGGAGAAGGTCACCGCCATCTCGGGACGCGGCGTGGGCATGGATGTCGTGCGCCGCAACATCGAGAAGCTGCGCGGCAAGATCGAGATCGAGTCCGAGATCGGCAAGGGCTCGCGCTTCCGGATCATCCTGCCGCTGACGATGGCCATCATCGATGGTCTGATCGTGAAGGTGGGCGAGGACCGCTTCATTCTGCCCACGACCTCCGTGAAGATGGCCTACCGGCCGGCGGCCAACACCATCTCGACCGTGCAGGGCCGTGGCGAAGTGCTCGACCTGCGCGGCAAGATCATCCCGCTGCACCGGCTCCACCAGAAGTTCTCGATCGAGCCGAAGGCGCTCAACCCGGCCGACGGGATCGTCGTTGTCGTCGAGTTTACCGGACGCACCAGCGGCCTGCTCGTCGACGAGATGGTGAGCAAACAGGAAGTGGTCATCAAGAGCCTCGGTGCTCTCATGCAGGGGCTGCCGGGCGTGGCCGGCGGCGCCATCCTCGGCGACGGCAACATCGCCCTCATTCTCGACCCGGCGTCGCTGCTGAGCGCCGCCTGAGGAACCAGCCATGCCCTTGCCCAAAGTGCCCACTGTCGAGGAAGTCTGCGAGAAGGCGGCGCGCCTGCCGTGCTCGCCGGTACTCCTGCCGCGCCTGTCGAAGGCCCTGGCCAGCGAAGGCACGACGGCCGACGAGCTCGAGGCGATCATCGTGGTCGATCCCGCGCTCGCGAGCGCCACGTTGCGCTTGGCGAACTCGGCGTTTTTCCGCTCCGGTTCGGAGTGCGAGACGGTGTCGGAGGCGATCCTGCGCCTCGGGTTTCGGGAGATCTACCGGCTCGCCGTGACGACGCTCGGCAGTCGCTGGTTCAACCACCCCGTGCAGGGCTACGGCTGGGAGCCGGGCGATTTCTGCCGTCACTCGCTGTGCGTCGCCGTGGCCGCGGAGCGTCTGGCGGAGGATTCGGGCAAGGTCGACAAGGAGGTCGCCTACACCGCCGGCCTTATTCAGGACATCGGCAAGCTCGCGATCGCGTTTGCCTGCGGAGAGTTTTTCCCGGCGATCCGCGAGCATCAGCGTGTGCACAACTGCACCTGGTGGGCCGCCGAGCAGGAAGTGCTTGGATACCATCAGTCGCTGATCGGAGCACGGCTGCTGGAGATCTGGAAATTTCCCGAGAATCTCACCGAGGTTGTTCGACACTCGGACCATCCCGCCGGGATTCCGGCGGCGCACCGGGTGCTCATGGCGCATCTCCATGCCGCGAAGTTCATCGCCACGGCGATCGGCGCCGGGGTGGCGGAGGACGGCTTCCTGATGGAGCTCGATGCGGAACTGCTGATGGCGCAGGGTTTCGCCCCGGAACGCCTGATCGCGGTGCAACCCGATGTGCTCGACGCGGTGACCAAGCTGCTGCGCGAGCAGGTGACCCATGGCGCGGTGAAATTCTGAGACCGTCCCGATGAGCAGCGCACGAGTACTCGTGATCGAGGATGATCCGCCCTCCCGCATGATGCTGGCCCGCGGGTTGCAGCGGATGGGCTTCGCCGTCGAGGCCAGCCAGGACGCCATCGAGGCGCAGGCCAAGATGCGCACCGCCGGCGCCGCCGCCTACGACGCCGTTGTCGTCGATCTGCGGATGCCGCGGATGGACGGGCTCGAGTTCGTGACGTGGCTGGAGAGCGTCGACCCCAGCCTCGGTTGCATGCTGCTCACCGCGCAGCAGGACGACGCCATGCGTGACCATCGCGACCACCCGGCGCTGCTCTACCGCATGCAGAAGCCGACGAGTTTCCCGGTGCTGGGCGAGGCGCTGCAGAAGATCGTGGCGTTCACCCAGACGCACCGCGCCGAGAAGACGACCGCGGCGTGAGCCGGGTAGGGCGAAGGGGCCGCAGCGGAGGCTGATTGCCGCGGCGCCGAAGACCGGTGGGCGCCGCGCACCACGATTCCGCCCAGGGTCCGCCTTGGGGATTGAATCCGCCGCACGGGTTGTTGTGCTCGACCGAAAGTCTCCACAACCCCGACCTGTTTCATGCAACCTTCCCAAGACTCTTCCGGCCGGCTCCTGCTCAGCGGCAACGAGGCGGTGGCCCTCGCCGCCCTGCATTGCGGCGTGGCGCTCGGTACCGGCTATCCGGGCACGCCGTCGACCGAGATCCTCGAAAGCTTCAGCGCCCTCGGCGGCAAGGCCCAGTGGGCGCCCAACGAGAAGGTCGCGGCCGAGGTCGCGCTCGGCGCCGCCTTCGCCAAGGCGCGCGTGCTCTGCACGATGAAGCATGTCGGCCTCAACGTCGCGGCCGACGTCCTTTTCACGATGACTTACTCCGGCGTCGACGGTGGTTACGTGCTCATCGTGGCCGATGATCCCGGCATGGCCTCCTCGCAGAACGAGCAGGACAGCCGCCGCTACGCCGAGGCGGCGGTCGCACCGATGTTCGAGCCGGCCGATTCGCAGGAGGCGTACGACCTGCTCGGTGTGGCGTTTGCGACGAGCGAGCGCTGGAACATCCCGGTGATTTTCCGCCTGACCACGCGCGTGTGCCATTCGAAGTCCCCGGTGAAGCCGCGGTTCGCGCCCGGCGCCAAGCTCACCGCCGCCGACACCGGCGCGCCCACGCCCGATTTCGTGCGCAACATCCCGTACCACGTGATGGTGCCCGGCCACGCCAAGCCTGCCCACCGCCGCCTCCGCGCCAAGATGGCCGAGATGGAACCGTGGAACGTCGCCAGCGGCCCGAACCGCGTGGAGCGCCGTGACACCGCGCTCGGCGTGATCGTCGCCGGCATCAGCTACCACCATGTGCGCGAGGCCGTGCCGACCGCGAGCATCCTGAAACTGGGGATGACCTATCCGCTGCCGATGCAGGCGATCCGTGAGTTCGCGGCCTCGGTGCAGCGTTGCGTGGTGATCGAAGAGAACGACCCCTGGCTCGCGACCGCCTGCCGCGCCGCCGGCATCGCTGTCGAGGCGAAGGACGACACGATTTTCCGTTTCGGCGAACTCACCGTCGACCGCGTGAAGCGCATCCTCGCGCGCGACTCCTCCGCCGAGCCCGTGCCGCCGCGCGGCAAGCCGCCGGAACTCTGCAAGGGTTGCCCGCACACCCAGAGCTTCGAGGTGATGAAGGAGCTCGATTGCATCGTGTCGGGCGACATCGGCTGCTACACGCTCGCCGCACTCCCGCCGCTCTCGGCGATGGACATGATGATCGACATGGGCGCCGCCGTGGGCATGGGCCTCGGCCTGCGCCACGTGTTGCCGCGCGACCAGGCCAAGCGTGTCGTCTCGGTGATCGGCGACAGCACCTTCCTCCACGGCGGCCTGCCCGGCCTGGTGGAGATGGCCTACAACACGCCGGAGACCGGCCACGTGCTCGTCATCCTCGACAACGGCACCACCGCCATGACCGGCCAGCAGGAGCATCCCGGCACCGGCCGCCAGCTCGACGGCGCCGCGACCTACAAAGTGAGTTTCGAGGATCTGGCGCGCGCCGCCGGCGTGAAAAACGTGTTCACCGTGAATCCGGTTCGTGAACGCGCGCGCTTCAAGGAGGTGCTGGCCGAGGCGCTCCGCAAGGACGAGCTCACCGTGCTCATCGGCCGCAGCCCCTGCATCCTCGCCGCGGGCCGCATCGTGGCCTGGGAGAAGGAGCAAAAGGAGAAGGCGCTCGCCGCCGCCAAGGCCGCCGACGACACCCCGCCGGCCGAAGGCTGCGGCTGTGGTTGCGGCTGCACGGGCTGAACCCGGAAAGCGGAGACCCGAAACCGGAAAGCCGAGCACCGACCAACGAACAACCAACTCAGGACAGGCGATGCCTCATGGCGTCCATCTCGTCCGCGACGTCCATCCAGTCCATCCTCCCATGACTTCCCCGACCACCACTCCCACCACCAACGTCCGTTTCGCCGGTCTCGGCGGCACCGGTGTGATCAAGGCCTCCGACATCTTCGCCGACGTCGTCTTCCGGCTCGGCCACGAGACGAAGAAGGCCGAGGTCCACGGCATGAGCCAGCGCGGCGGCTCCGTGCAGAGCGACGTGCGCTACGGCACCGCCGTGAACAGCCCGATGATTCCCGATGGCGCGTGCGACTTCCTCGTCGTCATGGAGCCCACTCAGATCGAGGTTGTGCGCGGCGGCTTGCGTGCCGGCGGCACGCTCATCACCCCGGCCGACATCGACACCGCGAAGCTCCCGTCGAGCAAGGCGCTCAACGTCGCCATGCTCGGTCGCCTTAGCCGGCACTTCGACTTCCCGCTCGAGGTCTGGCAGGCGAGCCTGCGCGCGAACTTCGCCCCGAAGCTCCACGCGGCCAACGACCAGGCCTTCGCCCTCGGTCGCGGCTGAGCGAAGAGAGTCGGGCGCGTTTCTCTCTCCAGGCCACCTCGAGGTGGCCTTCTTCTTTGGTCCGGAGGCATGCGGGGGCGGGAGCAAATCCGTTCTTCCCCTACGGCACTGGAGCGGCTACGGTGCTGCGACCTCGGCTCCGCCGGAGACTCTCGCCAAACCCCACGAACCCCAACCACCCGGTGTTTGCCATGTCGCCCTCCCGTTCTCTTCTCGTTTTCGCCCTGTGTCTGTCGCTCGGCTCGTCGCTTTTCGCCATCAACCACTCGACCGGTTTTGTGGCCCTCAACAAGATCGAGCCCGATCCCGCTCCGGCCCTCAAGGCGGACCAAGGTTGGGCCGAGATCGTCGTCGCCAATCCGCGTGCGCTGCTCGGCAAGATCGTGTCGGCTGACCTGCAGCTGGACGACTCCTGCATCCTCGTGGCCAAGAACGGCACCTACAGCGTCTATCGCGTGAAGCCGGGCAAGCACACGATCACGTTGCTCAGCGGGCTGGTGCGGTTCGGTACGGTCGGCGATGAAGCTTGGACCAAACTCCAGAGCGGGCAGGACCTGAAGGAGGCGGAGAAGATTCTCGTGAAGGGGCGCGTCGGCGGGTTCGACGAACGTGTGGCGCTCGCGCAATGGGCCAATGCGCACACGCCGGACCTGGTCGTCGCCGGCGATCTCCAGCTCTTCCGCTACGGGCGGGAGAAGAAGGACAACGTTGTGGTCGTGGAGCGGAATTTCCTCGCCGAGCAGCCGGTGCGACCGGAGGGGCGGAACTACCGCCTCGTGCGGCGCGCGGGCCACACCACGCTGCCGCAGGGCAACAACGTCTTCGCCTTTCTCCAGCAGGATGTCGATCTCGCCCCGGGCGCGCGCCTGTACTTCACGGTGGTCGAGCGCGCCTACATCTGCGGCCCGATCCTGCGCGAGACCGATGCGGCGACCTTCCAGGATCTGGTGACGAAGAAGGCGATCAAGGAGTCCGAGCCTCTCTGGTTCACCGTCCGGCCGCGCGAGGAGAAGGCCAAGTAGGGCCGGTCTGCGACCGGCCGCATCTGGCGCGGGCCGCGGAAGAGTGCCCGAGTCGAAGGGGTCCAGTCGGAGACTGGACCTACGAGACGACCGGAAACGCGTTGGAAAGTGACGCGAACCACCGCCCGCGCTCTTGCCAGCGTCGGGGCGTTGCGCTGTGCTGGATATCCGTAACCGCGCCGTAGTGCCGGCGCCCCTTTTCCAAGCCCCAAACATGATCCGCAACCTCTGGAACGACCTGGAGGGCACCTTCTTCCCGGAGAGCGCCCTCGACTACATGCCCGAAGCGCGCCTGCGCGAGGTGCAGCTCCAACGCCTCAAGGCCGTC
>JAEXPL010000433.1 GCA_023446865.1 Verrucomicrobiota bacterium
CACCCGAGCCCGCCCCCCACCTCCGCTCGGCTTCTCTTTGTCGGTAGCGGCAGCAGCTCCAACTCCGCCGGTCTCGCGTGGTTCCTCGCCGGGGTCTGGCCCGCGGTCCGCGCCGCCCGCCCCGATGCCCGCCTCGATGTCTGCGGCTCGATCGCCGCCGTCCTCCGTGAACGACCCGCCGGCGTCCACTTCCATGGCCTCGTCGCCGAACCCGGCGACTATTACCGCCAGGCCGACCTCGTCGTCGTCCCGCTTCCGCAGGTGGCCCGCTTGGCCAGCAAACTCGTCGACGCGGCCGCGTGGGGTCGCGCCATCGTGACGACCCGCGCCGTCCTCACCAATGCGCCGTTCCTTGTCGGTTCGGTGGCCACCGCCGACACCGCGGCGGACTTCACCAACACCATCCTCCGCCTGCTCGCCCATCCCGCCGAGCGCCTGGAACTCGCCGAACGCTGCCTCGCCCTCGTGCGCGCCCACCTCGCCCCCGACGCCTGCTACGGCACCCTCGCCGGCGCCCTGTCCTGACCGCCATGGACACGCCCGTCGTCTTCCTCGTCTTCAACCGGCCCGACGTCACCCGCCAGGTCTTCGCGCGTATCCGCGAGATGCGGCCATCGCGTCTCCACGTCGTCTGCGACGGCCCGCGGCCCACCCGCCCGGCCGACGCCGAGAAGGTCGCCGCCGTGCGCGCCATCGTCGACGAGGGCGTCGACTGGCCCTGCCACCTCGTCCGCGACTATTCCGAGCGCAACCTCGGCTGCCGCGACCGCGTCGCCTCCGGGCTCAACCGCGTCTTCGAGCAGGTCGAGGAGGCGATCGTCCTGGAGGACGACTGCCTGCCCGACCCGAGCTTCTTCGGCTTCTGTTCCGAGCTTCTCTCCCGCTACCGCCACGACGAGCGCGTGATGCACATCGGCGGCACCAACCTCGCCGCCGGCCGCCTCCGCACCGCCGACAGTTACTGGTTCACCCATCACGCCTGGATCTGGGGTTGGGCCACCTGGCGCCGCGCCTGGCACCGCTACGACTTCGGGATGCGCACTTGGGACGAGCGCCGCGCCGCCCTCGCCGCCACCTTCGCCTCGGCCTGGGAACGCCAGTACTGGCTCTCCACCTGGGAACCCGTCCGCCGCGACCTCGCCGCCGCCAACACGTGGGGCTTTCCCTGGATGTATTCCGTTCGCTCGCTCGCCGGCCTCGCCATCCTTCCCACCGCCAACCTCGTCGAGAACATCGGCATCGGCGTCGACTCCACCCACATGCGCGACGACGCCGCCCGCCTGCGCACCCCCGCCGCCGCCGCCGGCGCGCTGCGCCATCCCGCGCGCGTCGGCGTCTCCCGCTGGCGCGACGAGCTCTTCACCCGCGTCTACGCGGGCGATTGCTTCGACCTGCGCTCCACCCTCCGCTCCCGCCTCCGCGTCGCCCGTGCCGCGCTCCGCGCCCGCCTCCCGTGAGCACCCCCGCCATCTGCGTCGCCCTTCCCGTTTACAACGCCGGCCGCTACCTCGAGGCCGCAGTCTCCAGCATCCTGGGACAATCGTTCCGCGACTTCGAGCTCATCGCCGTCGACGACGGCTCGACCGACGACTCCCTCGCCCGCCTGCAGCGCCTGGCCGCGACCGATGCCCGGATGCGCGTGATCTCCCGCCCCAACACCGGGCTGTCCGGTGCGATCAACGACGCGTGGCGGGCCGGCACCGCGCCGCTGGTCGCGCGGATGGACGCCGACGACATCGCTTTTCCCGAGCGCTTTGCCCGGCAGGCGGCGCACCTCGCCGCGTATCCCGAGATCGCCGCGCTCGGCTCCGCCGTCGTGTACCTCGATCCCGCCGGGCGGCCGGTGAAAGATTGCCCCCGGCCGCTCTCGCACGCCGAGATCGAACCCGCGCTCCTTCGCGGCGACGGAGGCTCGCTCATCCATCCGGTCGTGGTCCTGCGTCGCTCCGCCCTCGAGGCCATCGGCGGCTACAGGATGGATGTCCCCTTCGTCGAGGATCTCGATCTCTTCCTCCGGATCGCCAAGGTCGGCCGCGTCGCCAATCTTCCCGAACCCTTGCTCTACTACCGCGTCCACCCCCAGAGCATGAATTTCGTGAAGTTCGGCCGTCGCCGCGAGATCAAGCTTCGCGTGCTCGCCGAAGCCCACCGCGAACGCGGACTGCCCTTCGACCCGGCCGGCGTGCCCGACGCCAACTCCGTCTGGGCCGATGTCGCCGCGCACCACCGCGACTGGGCCGTGACTTCGCTCCGCTACGGTCTGCGACGCGTCGCGGTCGGCCATGCGCTCCGCGCCTGTCGGCTCCAGCCCCGCAGCCGGGCCGCTTGGCGCTGCCTCGGCTACGCCCTGCGCGCGCCGAAGCCCCCGTTCCCCACCGACCTGCCTGCTCCCGATTGGTTCGCCCATCGCTGAAACTCTCTCGGTGCGCCCGTCTCCGCCCTCCGGTCTCCAATTTACGGTCTCATCTCATGCGCCTTCTCTACCTCGGCCAGGCCCCCGCCCACGGTACCGGTTCTCCGGTGACACTGCTGCGTCACCTGCGCCGGTTCGCCGCCGAGGGCTGGGAGATCGAGCTGGTGCCGAACTGGGGCGATCCGACGACCGAGGCGGAGCGCCACGGCTGGCGGGTACACCGGCTGCCCCACCGGCGCCTCTGGTGGCCGCCGTTCCGGCACGACAACGAGTTCTCCCGCCGCCTCGCCACCGCGCTCTGGGCCCGCGAAGTCGACCGCCTCGTGCGGCCGCGCCCCGATGCGGTGCTCACCTACCTCGCGTGGCACTCCGACCTCTTCGCCGAGATCGCCGCCCGCTACGGCCACCGTACCGGCGTCCCGGTCTCGTGCCTGGTTCATGACGACGCTGTCGAGTTCGAACGCGATCCCGCCGCCCGCGCGCGCCTGCGCCGCCGCCAGCACCGCATCCTGCGCACCAACCACCGCAACTGGTTCGTCTCCGCCGCGCAGGCCGCCGCGATGACCCCGCCCGGTGCGCACGCCGCGGTGCTCGCGCCCATTCCCGAGGGTTACTCCGGCCCGGCGCCCGAGTGGCGCGAGGCGTTTGCCGCGCGCCCGCTCGTCTATTTCGCCGGCTACCTCTGGCCCGAACAGGGCCGGCTCCTGCAACGGCTCGCGCCGGTGCTCGCCGGCGCCGGTGCCCGGCTCGTCGTGCTCGGCCGGCGCACGCCCGAAGTCGAGGCGCTGGTCACCGCCGATCTCGCGGACCACGTGCCCGCCTTCGCCGAGAACGCCGCCGCGCTCGCCCACCTCGCCACCCACGCTTCCGGCCTGCTCGTCTCCTACGCCGCCACCGTCGCTGAGTTGCCGTGGACCCGCACCAGCATGCCGAGTAAGCTCGTTGAATACGCTCACCTCGGCCTGCCCCTCGCGCTGGTGGCGCCGGCCGAGACCGCCATCGCCGACTGGGCGCACCGCACCGCCCTTCCGGCCTGCTTCGCCCCGGCCGATCACACCGGCCTCGCCGCTTGGGCGGCGGGCCTGCGCGACCCGGCCGTCTGGACCGGTCAACTGGAGGCTTGGCGTCGGCTCGCCTCAGGGGAATGGACACCGGCGGCGATCCATGCCCGACTGGCCCACGGCCTCCCGGGCTGAACACCACCGGCGGCGCCGTCCTCGTTCCTCCATGTTTCTCCTGCACATCGTCAGCGCCTACCGTGACGCGGTCGAGAATTTCGCCGCCTCACGCGCACGTACCGCCCTCGAGGAAGGCGCCGTGCCCGGCGTGGTGCACACCCCCGATCCCGCGGCGGCGCACGCCATCCTCTTCTTCGAACACCACCCCAGCCACGATCCGTTCTTCCTCGCCGTCCTCCGCCACCCGCTCGTGCGCCACTTTCCGGGCAAGTGTCTGCTTTATCAGGACAACGACTTCGCCACGCCCTTCCTGCCCGGTTTCTTCTGCTCGCTGACCCGCCGCGACCACCGTCCGTCGCTCGCCGAGTCCTGGGTCTACCTCAACCAGCACATGCCCAACCGGGCCATCAGCCACACCCCGCTCTCCGGCGCCGAGCCTTACCTGTTCTCCTTCATCGGCGCGATGCGCACCCATCCCGTGCGCCGCGCGATCATGCGCCTCCCCGCCGCCCGCGCCCTGCTCGAGGACACCTCCGGACTCAATAGCTGGGAAATCCCGCCGGCCGCCCGCACCGCTTATCACGAGCGGTTCGCGCGCACCATGACCAACTCCCTCTTCGTGCTCTGCCCCCGCGGCGTCGGTCCCAACTCGTACCGGATCTACGAGGCAATGCAGGCCGGGCGCGTGCCCGTGATCATCTCCGACGACTTCGCCCCGCCCGCGCCGCTGCCCTGGACCGACTTCGCCCTTTTCGTGCCCGAGAGCGAGGTTGCCTCCATTCCCGCTCACCTCGCCGCGGCCGCTCCCCGCGCCGCCGCTCTGGGCCGGGCCGCCCGCGCTGCGTGGGAACGTTGGGGCGCCTGGCCCGCCGGCTTCGCCTGCCTGTGCGCCGAGCTGCCGCGCTTCGTCCGCCGTGAGGCCGCGACCACGTTGCCGCTCCGCCGGGCCGCGCGGCTCGTCTGCACCTCCCGCAGCCACGCCAAGCTCTTTCTGCACAGCGTCCGCCACCGTATCCGCCGTTCGGACTGCCACACATGACCATCACCGTCATCGTCAGCGCCTGGCGCCGGCCCGATCTCATCCCGCACGTGCTCGGGCGCCTCGCCCGGCAGTGCCGCCGCCCTGACCAGGTGATCTACGCTGAGGATGATCTCGACGAGCCGACGGCCGACGCGCTCCGCACCCACGCCGCGCGCCTGCGCCTGCCGATTCTTCACCTCCGCCAGCCCAACAGCGGCGCACGCAAGACCGTCGCCAGCAACCGCGCCGTCCGGCAGGCCACCGGCGACCGCCTGCTCTTCCTCGACCAAGACTGCCTGCCCGGCCGCTTTTGGCTCGCCTGCCACCGCCTGCTCGCCCGACCCGGCAACTTCGTGCAGGGCTGGCGTCTCCACATCGCCCAGCCGGCCGTGCCACGTTTCCTCGCCGCCCGGGTTCCCCTCCCGGGCGCGCTGCTCCGGCGCCAAGTCAGCCCTCTTCATCGCCTCCTGCCCCGCCTCCAGACCATCCCCGGTGTGCCGGAGGGCTTCGAGGTGCTCGGCTGCAACCTCTCCGTCAACCGCGCCGACTTCCTCGCCGTCGGCGGCTACGACGAGACCTTCGTCGGGTGGGGCTACGAGGATGTCGATCTGGCGCTACGCCTCCACAACTTCGGCCGCAGATACCGCGTGGCTTCCGGGCCGATTTCCGTCTTCCACCTCGACCATCCTGTGCAGAGCCGCGCCACCGCCAACTCCCGCCTCGCGCTCTGCAACCGGCGCCGCGCCGACCACACCATCCGCGCCGAACTCGGCATCGACCGGCCGGCCGGCGCCTGCATCATCCGGGAGTTTGATCCCACATACACCCGTATCGAGTACGACTCCTGAGCGCATGCCACCGCCCGCCGCCCGCTCCTCTGCTCCCGTCGCCACCGTCCTGGTGGGCTGCGGCGCCGTCTCGCGCCTGTTCTACCAGCCGGCGCTTCTGGCGCTCGCCCACCACGGACTCCTCCGCGTCGTCGCCGTCGTCGATCCCGCGCCGAACGCGCGTGAGGAACTCGCCCGGGCCCTCGACGCCCGCGCCTGCGCCGACCTGCCCGCTGCCCTCCCCCTCGGCGCCGAGCTCGCCATCCTCGCCTCACCGCCGCGGTTCCACCGCGCCCAGGCCGAGGCCGCCTTCGCCGCGGGCCTCGACGTCCTCTGCGAGAAACCGCTCGCCGCCACCGCCGTCGACGCCGCGGCCATGGTCGCCGCCGCCACCGCCGCCGGCCGCCTGCTCGCCGCCGGCCACTACAAGCGCTTCATGCCCGCCCACCGCGCGCTCAAGCAGCTGATCGAACTCGGCACCTTCGGCCCCCTCCTCTCGGTCGAGATCGCCGAGGGCGGCAAGTTCGGTTGGCCCGCCGCCACCGACTCTTTCTTCCGCCCCGAACAGACCCCCGGCGGCGTCCTGCTCGACCTCGGTGTCCACGTCTTGGATCTCCTTCTCTGGTGGCTCGGAGAGCCGACCTCCTTCACCTACGCCGACGACGCCCGCGACGGCCTCGAGGCCAACTGCCGCCTCGCCGCCACGTTCGCCGGCGGTGCGCAGCTCGACCTCCGCCTCAGCCGCGACTGGCGGACGGCCAACACCTATGTCTTCCGTTTCGAGCGCGCCACCGTCCACAGCCGTGTCAACGCCAGCAACCGCCTCGAGCTCACTTTCGACGGCCTGCCGATGACCTTCGCCGCCGAGCTGCGCGAGCCGCTTCCGCCGCACGCCACCGCTCCCACCGCCGCGCTCGAGACCAATCCCCAGGCTTTCGTGGCCCAGCTCGCCGATGTCTGCGCCGCCGTGCGCGAGCGCCGCGCCCCCTTCGTCCCCGGCGCCTCCGCCGTCGCCCCCGTCCGCTGGATCGAGGAGTGCTACCGCCGCCGCCAACCGCTGCCCGAGGAATGGAGGGTGTCATGACCGCCGCCCCCCTTCCCCTCGCCGTCATCGGCGCCAGCGGTTTCGTCGGCCTGCGCACGGTCGAACTGCTCTCGGCCCGCGCCGATTTCGCCGTCGTGCCCGTCGTGCGTTCCGCCGCCAGCCTCGCCGTGCTCGCCCGCCAGCGGCTCGACTGGCGCATCGCCGGCTTCCTCGACGAGGCCGCCCTCGCCACCGCCCTGCGCGGTTGCGCCGTCTGTATCCATGCGGCCATCGGCGACGCCGCCCAGATCGTCCGCATGGCCGAGGTCGCGTACCGCGCCTGCGCCGCCGCCGGGGTGCGCCGCCTCGTCTGGTTGAGCAGCGCTTCCGTCCACGGCCAGGACTGCGCGCCCGGCACCACCGAGGACTCGCCGCTGCACACGCGCCACCCGCTCGCCTACAACAACGCCAAGGTCCGCGCCGAGCACGCCCTGCGCCGTCTCGCCCGCGACCGTCGCGTCGAGATCGTGCTGCTGCGCCCCGGCGTCGTCTTTGGCCCGCGCTCGCGCTGGCTCGCCGATGCCGCCGCCGACCTCCGCGCCGGCCGCGCCGCCTGGCTCGACCACGGCCGCGGAGTGTGCAATTCGATCTACATCGACAATCTCGTCGAAGCGATCCGGCTCGCCGCCACCGCGCCGGCCGCCGCCGGCGAGGCGTTCCTCGTCGGCGACGCCGAGACCGTCGTCTGGGCCGACTTCCTTCAACCGATCGCCCGCCATCTCGGATACACCGAGACCGCGTTCCGCGAGGTTTCCCCACCGCGCATCGTCGCCCAGCGCGAGAGCCGCTGGGCCGCCTTCACCCTCACGCCGGCCTACGGCCGCCTCGGCGCCCTGGCGCCCGACCGCGCCAAACGCCTCGTCAAGGCCCTCGCCGCCGCGTGGCGTCCACCCGCGCCCGTACCCGCCATCTGGACGTGGCGCGCCGCACCCCCGCCACCACCGAGCCTCACCACCGAACTCGCGTTGCTCCAGCAGTGCCGCTGGAAACTCCCGCACGCCAAGGCCGCGCGCCTCCTCGGCTACCAGCCGCCCGTGCCCTTCGCCGAGGGCCTGCGCCGCAGCCTCGCCTGGCTCGACTTCGCCGGGCTGGGTTCCTGACCATGGCCTCCGCCGTCAGTGTCCTGATCGCCGCCTACCGCGCCGCCGCCTTCCTGCCCGCCGCGCTCGTCAGCCTGCGCGCGCAGACCCATCGCGCCTGGGAGCTGATCGTCGTCGAGGACGGCTCCCGCGACGGCACCGAGGCGCTCGTGCGCGAATTCGCCGCGGCGGTTGAGCAACCGGTCCGCTACGAAAACCTCGGCGAGAACCGCGGCGTCGCCGCCGCGCGCAACCGCCTCCTCGAACGCGCCTCCGGCGACATCGTCGCCTTCCTCGACGCCGACGACGCGTGGCAACCCAGCCACCTCGCCTCGCTCGTCCACTGCCTCGAGCGCGGCCGTCACGCCCTCGCCTTCTCCGGCTTGGAGTTGTGGGATGGCGACACCCGTCGCCCGCTCGGCCACTACCGGCCCGGCGCGGCGCTGTTCGCCGCCCCGCGCCGCAGCCTCTTCCTCTGCTCGTTCATCCAGACTTCGTCGTGCGTCGCCCTCCCGCGCGCCAGCGTCGCCTGCGCCGGCCGGTTCGCCGAGACGCTGCGCATCGGCGAGGACCGCGACTACTGGTTCCGCGCCGTCGCCGGGGGCGGAACGATCGGCTTCACCGGCGCCGACACCTGCCGCTACACCAAGCACGCCGGCAGTAGCATGACCCGCACGCTCCGTGTCGCCGAGGACACCGTGCGCTTCTACGAGAAACACGCCCGCGCCGCCGATATTCCCGCACGCCTGCGCCGCCGGCTCCTCGCCGATTCCCGCTGGACGCTCGCCCGCCTGCTCCGGGCCTCCGCCCCGGCCACCGCCCGCGACCTCGGGTGGCAGGCGTGGCGGGCCACGCCCCTGCGACCGCTGCTGCTCGGCTGGTGCCTGTTCGCCAGCGTGCGCCGCTGAACCCACGCGCCCGCCCCGCCATGCTCGACTTCCCGGTCGGCCGCGCCCTCAAGCGCCTCTTCGACGCCAACGAGTTTCCGTGGCTGCTGCCGCTGCCGCCCTGGGCCGGTG
>JAEXPL010000388.1 GCA_023446865.1 Verrucomicrobiota bacterium
CCCCCTCGCCGATCGTATTGAAGATCTGCTCTCGCGCCTCACGCTCGAGGAGA
Source organism: Verrucomicrobiota bacterium (assembly GCA_023446865.1). Taxonomy (GTDB): domain Bacteria; phylum Verrucomicrobiota; class Verrucomicrobiia; order Opitutales; family Opitutaceae; genus CAJCBL01. The sequence continues at coordinate 54 of JAEXPL010000388.1, forward strand.
AGGTCAACCAACTCCTCCACGAGAACCTCCCGGTCGATCGCCTCGGCCTGCCCGCCTACAACTGGTGGAGCGAAGGCTGCCACGGGGTCGGCCGCAACGGCCGCGCCACCGTCTTCCCGCAGGTCATCGGCCTCGGCGCGACGTGGAACCGCGAGCTGGTCCAGCGCGTCGCCACCGTGGTCTCCGACGAGGCACGCGCCAAACACCACGCCGCCGTCGCCGCCGGCCGCCGCGGCCAGTACCAGGGCCTCACGTTCTGGACGCCCAACATCAATATCTTCCGGGATCCGCGTTGGGGTCGAGGACAGGAGACCTTCGGCGAGGATCCGCTTCTCACCGGCACGCTCGGCACCGCGATGGTTCGCGGTCTCCAAGGCCACCATGCCCACTATCTGAAGACGGCCGCCTGCGCGAAGCACTTCGCCGTGCACAGCGGCCCCGAACACCTCCGCCACGAATTCGACGCCCGCCCCACGCTGAAGGACCTCGAGGAAACCTATCTCCCCGCCTTCGAGCAGCTCGTGCGCGCCGGGGTCGAGACCGTGATGGGCGCCTACAACCGCACTCTGGGCGAGCCGTGTTGCGGGAGCCAGCGGCTCCTGGTCGAGATCCTCCGCGGGCGGTGGGGTTTCGCCGGCCACGTCGTGAGCGATTGTTTCGCCATCGACGATTTCCACCAGACGCACGGCGTCACGCGCACCCCCGCCGAGTCCGCCACGCTCGCCGTGAAGCACGGCTGCGACCTCAACTGCGGCTGCACCTTCAACGCCCTCACCACCGCCGTCCGCACCGGCCTGATCACCGAGCCCGAGATCGATGTCGCCCTGCGCCGCCTGCTCGCGACGAAGTTCAGGCTCGGCCTTCTCGATCCCGCTGAACGCGTGCCGTGGTCCGGCACCTCGCCCGCGATCGTCGATTGCCCCGAGCACCGCGCCATCGCCCGCCAGGCCGCCGTCGAGTCGATCGTGCTCCTCAAGAACAACGGCCTCCTCCCGCTGCGCGCCGACCACGAGAGCCTGCTCGTCACCGGCCCGACTGCCGCCAGCGTGCCCGCGCTGCTCGGCAACTACTACGGCGTCTCCCCGCGCCTCGTCACGATCCTCGAGGGCATCACCGAGCGTGTCGCCGAGGGGTGCCGCGTAGTCTACCGCACCGGCTGCGCCCTCATCGGCCCGAAGGCGCCGGGCATGGACTACACCTTCCCGACCGCCGCGGAGTCGGAGCTCACCATCGCCGTCGTCGGCCTCGATCCCGCCCTCGAAGGCGAGGAAGGCGACACCGTTTCGTCTCCAACCGGCGGCGACCGCGACCGCGTCGAGCTCCCCGCCGTCCAGCGCGACTGGCTCCTTGAGCTGCGCAAACACGCCCGCAAGCTCGTCGTCGTCCTCACGGGCGGATCCGCCATCGCCATCCCCGAAATCCACGAGGTCGCCGACGCGGTGCTCCAGGTCTGGTATCCGGGCTGCGAAGGCGGCCGCGCCGTCGCCGACGTGCTCTTCGGCGATGCCGCGCCGTCCGGCAAGCTGCCCGTCACCGTGCCCCGCCGCACCGAGGACCTGCCGGCCTTCGACGACTACGCGATGCGCGGCCGCACCTACCGTTTCGCCGAGGTGGATCCCCTCTACCCCTTCGGCTTCGGCCTCACCTACGGCGCATTCGCCTACGGCGCGCTCACGCTCAGCGCCCCGACGCTCACCGCCGGCGGCACACTGACGCTCCGCACCACGCTCACCAACCGCGGCGCGCGCCGCCTCGCCGAAGCCGTCCAGTGCTACATCGAACCGCCGCGCGTCTGGCCCAACGCCCCGCGCGCCACGCTGGTGGACTTCCGGAAGCTCTCCCTCGCGCCGGGCGAGACGGTTTCCGTCGAGTTCACCATCCCCGCCGCCGCCTTCGCCCAGTTCGATGACGCGGGCCAACGTGTCCATTTCCCGGGCACCTACGGGCTCGTCGTCGGTTCGGCTTCGCCCGGTGCCCGCAGTCTCGCCCTCGGCGTTCCGGCTCCGGCCGTCGCAACGGTCGTTCTGGCCTGAACCCTCCGGAACAGGGGAAGAAGGTGCGGCTCATGTCGCGCTGAGCGCGTCCACCCACCCCGCCGCCCCCGCGGTCCCCAGCCTGCGGCACCCGAGTTTCCGGCTCGATTCCCGCGCAGTCCGCCGTCGACTGTCCACCGTCCACCACCCACGCTCCCGCCATGGATCGCCTCACACCCGCACTGTATGCCATCGCCGGCCAGGTCGGCCGGACCGCCGATCCACGGCTCGCGATGGAGACGATCCTCCAGCATTGCCGCACCGTCTTCCGGGCCGACGCCGGCAGCATCGCCATCATCGATCCCGACACCAACCTGCTCCAGATCGAGGTGCACCACGGCCTTCCCGCCGATGTCCGCGAACACGCTCTCCGCCTTGATCAGGGCCTCACCGGTTGGGCCGCTTTCCACGGCAAACCCATCCTCGCCGCCAACGTCGCCGAGGAACCGCGCTACATCCGCATCCGCACCGACACCCGTTGCGAAATGGCCGCTCCGCTCGAGTGCGACGGGCATATCTTCGGCGCCATCGTGCTCGATGCCGACTCCACCGGCGCCTGGGGGGCCGACGATCTCATCGATTTCGTCCAGCTGGCCACCGAGGCCGCGCGCACCCTCCAGCACATCTGGCTGCTCCGCAGCCTCCGCGAGAAGGCCCGCCAGCTCGAGACCCTCACCGTCGTCGGCCAGTCCCTCGTCTCCAAGGTCCAGTTGCAGGAGTTGCTCGACACCGTCACCCGCGAGACCCGCGAGATCTTCGGCAGCTGCATCGGCGCCATCCTGCTCCACCAGTCCGAGTCCGAGACGCTCCGGGCGGAATCCTGGTCCGGCCCGGCCGATTTTCTGCCGCCACCGAAGGAGGACTGGCCCGGCGGCGACTGCCTGGCCAACGCCGTCGTCCGCACCGGCCGCATCGTCGAGTACTCGCACCTGCACTCCGCCGAAGTGCTCGAACTGCGCGACGTCCCGCGCATGCCGGTCGTCCAAGCTGCGTTGCTCGCGCCGATCGTCGTCGAGGGACAGGTGATCGGCGTGCTCGCGAGCTACTCCGCCCGCCCCCACCGCCACAGCAACGAGGAGAAGCGACTGCTCGGCGCGCTGGCCAACCTCGGCGCCGTCGCCATCGCCAACGCCCGCCTCTACGCCCGCGTTTTCCAGAGCGAGGATACCCTGCGCAAGAACGAGACCCTCACCACCCTCGGCCTGCTCGCCGCCGAGATCGCCCACGAGATCCGCAATCCGCTCACGGTCATCAAGCTCCTCTACAGCTCGCTCAAGATCGAACTGGCCGCCGGCGATCCACGGATCAAGGACATGCGGATCATCGGCGAGAAGCTCAACCAGCTCGAGGCCATCGTCACCCGCGTGCTCAACCTCGCCAAGGCCCCCGGCGCCCTGCACTCCCGCTGGCCGCTCGACGAGATCATCACCGACACCCTCCTGCTCGTCCGCCTCAAGCTCCACCAGAGCATGATCGCCGTGCGTTACGAGCCCGCCCCGGAGCTGTTGTTTGTCGAGGTCAACAAGGGCCAGATCCAGCAGGTCCTGCTCAACCTTCTCCTCAACTCGACCCACGCCATGCCGAAGGGCGGCCGCATCACCCTGCGCACCACCCGCGAGAACCGGCCCGACGGCCCGCCCGTCGTCGTCCTTGAGGTCGCCGACACCGGCTGCGGCATCCCCGTCGAGCTGCAGCCCAAACTCTTCGCCTCGTTCCTCACCGGCCGCACCGACGGCACCGGTCTCGGGCTGGCCATCGTCAAGCGCCTCGTGCAAAGCCACCACGGCGACATCGAGCTGCTTTCGACCGGTTCCGCCGGCACCACCTTCCGCATCACGTTGCCGCTGGCACCGGGTTCGTAGAGCGCGGGCGCGGACCGCCGAATCTGTGCTCTTGCCGGTTGAAAACTGGCGCGACCGTCGCTTACTGGGCCTCCACTCATGACCCTTCTGCGAGCCCCGCTGAGTCTCGGCGCTACCACCGCCATTCTCGTCCTTCTGCTCGCCGGCTGCCGCGAGGAGCCGGTGCGCACCTACCGTACCGCCAAGGAAACACCGCCTCCCGCGGCCGATCCGCACGCCGGACACGATCACTCCGCTCCGCCGGCCAACGGCGAGCTCCCACCCGGCCACCCGCCCATCGGCGCCATGCCCGGAGCCACACCTCCGGCCGGCGAGACTGCGGGACTGCCCCCCGGCCACCCGCCCATCGGTTCCGGCGCTCCGTCCGCAGCTCCCGCCGGCATGGCCGCCCCTGCAGCCGCCGCCAACTCCATCACTTGGGCCGCACCCGATCACTGGGCCGCCAAATCGCTCGGCGCGCTGCGCCGCGGCAGTTTCACCGCGAAGAACGCCGGCGGCGAAGCCGACTGCTCGATCTTCGTCTTCCCCGCCGCGACCAATCCGCTGCTCGCCAACATCAACCGTTGGCGCGGCCAGATCGGTCTCGCCCCGATCACCGAGGCGCAACTACCGGCCGAGTCCGTCACCCTCGAAAGCGCCGGGCTCACCTTCACCACGGTCGATCTCGTCGGTCAGCAGGGCGGTGCCCCCACCCGCGTGCTCGGCGCCATTCTCTACCGCGGCGAAGAGGCGTGGTTCTTCAAGCTTGGGGGTCCCGATGCCGTCGTCGCCGCCGAGAAGCCCGCCTTCCTAGACTTCCTGCGCACCGTGCGGCCCGCTTCGCCCTAACCCCCGCGCCCCCCCTGAACCATGCCCGTCCCCCTC
>JAEXPL010000100.1 GCA_023446865.1 Verrucomicrobiota bacterium
TGGGCTTGCAGCACGGAGGGGGCCTCGGCGACATGCCAGGCGCCGAGCAGCCCGATGGCGACAAACCAGACGAGAATCACCGGGCCGAACAGACGGCCGATGGCGTGGGTGCCCTTGTGCTGCATCCAGAACAGCCCGGCGAGGATGAGGCAGGCGAGCAGCGGAATGTAGTCGGAGACGCCGGGTGCGACGGTCCGAAATCCTTCGACTGCGGCGAGGACGGAGATCGCGGGGGTGATCATGCCCTCGCCATAGAGGAGCGCGGCGCCGGCGAGGATGACGAAGATGCCGACGGTCATCTTGCGCGACGGGGAGTTGTCACGGCGCTGGAGCGCGAGCAGGGCGAAGATGCCGCCCTCGCCGCGATTGTCGGCCCGCGTGATGAACGAGAGGTATTTGGCGCTGACCACGAGCAGCAGCGCCCAGAAGATCAGCGAGAGCACGCCCAACACCCCGGCGGCGCGGTCGCTCTCCGGGAGGTGCACGAGGCATTCACGCAACGTATAGAGCGGACTCGTGCCGATGTCGCCGAAGACGACGCCCAAGGCGCCCAAGGTAAGCGCGGCGCGCGAAGCGGCGTGGCTGGTGTCGGCGGGTGTGCTCATCCGGGTCGCGCCAGTGTGGGGCGGATGGCGACGCCGCCAAGCTGTTTCCCCGTGGGCCGTGCCCCGTGCGGGCGCTACAGCTGGATCGGCAGGCCGAGCTCGACGATCTGGCTCGGCGGGATGGCGAAGTAGTCGCGCGCCGGTCGGGCGTTGCGGCTGAGCAGTCCGTAGAGCCGCTTCTGCCAGGCGGGCATCGGCGAGGTGCCGCCGGTGACCACCATCTCGTGATTGAAGTAGTAGGTGGCGGAGGCCGGCTTGAGCGGGAGACCGTGTTCGCGGGCCGCCTCGAGCAACGCGCCGGCATCGGGAGACTCCATGTAACCGTAATGTCCGACCACGCGCCAGCACCCGGTGCCGATCTCGGACACGGTGAGGCGATCGGTCTCGGCCACGAAAGGCACCGCTTCGGTGACGACGCTCAGGATGGCCACGTGTTCGTGGAGGCTGCGGTTGGCCTTGAGGTGATGGACGAGCACCAGCGGGGTGCCGCGGGGGTTGCCCGCCATGAAGACGGCGCCGCCTTTCACGCGCGCGACGTTGCGGCTGCGGGCCATCACCCGCAGTTCTTCCTCGGTGATCTCGTTGGAGTAGACGCGGCGGACGACCTCGCCCTTGCCCGTGCGCCACGTGTGCATGATCACCAGCACGCCGGCTCCGATGAGCAGCGGCAACCAACCGCCGTCGACGACTTTGCTGAGGTTGGCGCCAAAGAGGGCGGTATCGATCGCGAGGAAGACGCCGCAAAGCAGGCCGGCGCGCCAGAGCGGCCAACGCGCCCGGCGCAACACGGCGAAGTACGCGATCGTGGTGACGACCATCGTGCCGGTGACGGCGATGCCGTAGGCGGAGGCGAGGGCGGTGCTGGAGCGGAATGCGATCGTCACCCAGATCGTGGCGACCGCCAGCGAGACGTTCACGAGCGGCAGGAAGATCTGGCCTTCGAGGGCCGCACTGGTGTGGCGGACGGAGAGACGCGGGAGGAATCCGAGTTGAATCGCCTGACGGGTGAGGGAGAAAGTGCCGGAGATCAGGGCTTGGCTGGCGATGACGGCGGCGGCGACGGAGAGGCCGGTGAGCGCGAGTCGTGGCCAGCCGTCGGGGGCGAGGGCGAAGAAGGGGTTGGTGCTGTCACCCGGGTGCGCGAGGGCCCAGGCTCCCTGGCCGAAGTAGCTCAACACCAGCGCCGGCATGGCGACGGTGTACCAACCGGTGGCGATGGCTTTGCGGCCGAAGTGGCCGAGGTCGGCGTAGAGCGCCTCGGCGCCGGTGAAGGCCAGCACGACCGCGCCGAGCAAGGTGGCGATGTGGGTGTTGCCCGAGGTCAGCAGGCGGACAGCGTGGAGCGGGTTGAGGGCGACCAGCACTGCGGGGTGGTGCGCGACCTGCCAGAGACCGAGCACGGCGAGCGTGCCGAACCAGAGCAACATCAGCGGGCCGAAGACCTTGCCGATCGAGCCGGTGCCGAAGCGTTGGCAGAGGAAAAGGATAAACAAGACGATCACGCTCAACGGCACGACGGCCTGGTGCAGGTCGGGGTTCACCGCGACGAGACCTTCCATTGCGCCCAGCACCGATACGGCAGGCGTGATCACACCATCGCCGTACAGGAGCGCAGCGCCGACGAGCAGGAGAAAAATCCACGTGGTGATCTTGCCGGCGCCGGGTTTTTCGCCGCTGAGGGCGAGCAGCGCGAAGATGCCGCCTTCGCCTCCGTTGTCGGCGCGGGTGATGCACCACACGTATTTGACCGTGACGACGAGAAACAGCGCCCAAAACACCAGCGAGAGCACGCCGAGGATGCCGGCATCGCGTTCGCCCGCCGGCAGGGCGGCGAGACACTCGCGAAACGTGTAGAGCGGGCTGGTGCCGATGTCGCCGAAGACGACGCCGAGTGCGCCGACCACGAGGGCGAGGCGGGCCGGCGAGGCGGCGGAGTGCTGGGTGGGTTGGCTCACGGAGCCGCGGACTTTAGTGCCCCGGCCGGGCAAACCAAGCGGTTTTCGGTCCTCTCGAAACCACCCTGCGGATGCGCCCCGAGGCTTGGCAAACCGGGCCGGGACCCTAACTTCGCCCGCCATGTCGACCCAGTGGCAGCCCTGCAAAACCTACGAGGACATCACCTACCATAAGGCCGGCGGGATCGCGAAGATCACGATCAACCGCCCGCAGAAGCGCAACGCCTTCCGCCCGAAGACGGTCTTCGAGCTCTACGACGCGTTTCTCGATGCCCGCGAGGACCAGAAGGTCGGCGTGGTGCTGCTCACCGGCGCCGGTCCGCACACGGACGGCAAGTACGCGTTCTGCGCGGGCGGCGACCAGAGCGTGCGGGGCCATGCCGGCTATGTCGGTGAGGACGGCGTGCCGCGGCTCAACGTGCTCGATCTCCAGAAACTCATCCGCTCGATGCCGAAGGTGGTGATCGCACTCGTCGCCGGGTACGCCATCGGCGGCGGCCATGTGCTGCACCTCGTGTGCGACCTCACGATCGCGGCCGACAACGGCATCTTCGGCCAGGTCGGCCCCGCGATGGGCAGCTTCGACGGCGGTTTCGGGTCGAGCTACCTCGCGCGCATCGTCGGCCAGAAGAAGGCGCGCGAGATCTGGTACCTTTGCCGGCAATACGACGCAAAACAGGCGTTGGAGATGGGGCTCGTCAACGCGGTCGTACCGGTCGCCCAACTCGAGGACGAGGGCGTGAAGTGGGCGAACGAGATTCTGGACAAGAGTCCGATCGCGATCCGTTGCCTGAAGGCGGCGTTCAACTGCGACGTCGACGGCCAGCAGGGCATCCAGGAACTGGCGGGCAACGCGACGATGCTCTATTACATGACGGACGAGGCGAAGGAGTTCCACCGCGCCCAGCGCGAGAAAAGGAAGCCCGACGCCCGGAAGTTCCCGTGGCTGCCGTGAGTAGAGAGGAGACGCGCGGCGTGCCGGTGCGGACGAGGCTGACCAGGGCCGCGGTCGTCGCCCTAGTGGCCGCGCTGGCGAGCTACGCCGTTGCGACGTTGTGGTGGAGGTTCTGGCTCCACCACGGCTGGGGCGGCACCCCGGCGCTTCTGCATGCCGCCGTGGCAGTCGACGGCGAGGCGAGCTACGACCTGACGTTCACCGAGATGTTTGTGGTCTCGTGCTGCGCCTTTGCGCCCGCGGCGATCTACCTCGGGCGCGCCTGGGTCCGAAGAACGTAGCGCCCTCAGCCTTCGATCGCCTTGATGCGACGGATGTGGCGCGGGTCGTTGCTGAAGGGCGTCTCGAGCCAGAGTTGGACAATCTTCAGGGCGAGCTCGAGGGAGACCATGCGTTCGCCCAACGCGAGGACGTTGCCGTCGTTATGATCGCGGTTGGCCACGGCGGTCTCGACGCTCCAGCACAGGCCGCAGCGGACGCCCTTGACCTTGTTCGCCACGATGGCCTCGCCGTTGCCGGAGCCGCCGAGGACGATGCCGCGGTCGAACTCGCCGCGCGCGACCGCCTCGGCCGCCGGGCGGATGTAGGTCGGGTAGTCGCAGGACTCGGCGGAATAGGTGCCGAAGTCGCGCACAGTGTAGCCCTGTGCGAGGAGCAGCTTCTTGATCTC
>JAEXPL010000145.1 GCA_023446865.1 Verrucomicrobiota bacterium
GCTGTTGGGCAGCGCGAAACGCTTGCCCTTCGTGCCGGCGGCGAGCAGCACGGTCGCCATCGAGGCGGCCATGCCGATGCAGTACGTCACCACGTCGCACTGCAGGAAGTTGATCGTGTCGTAGATCGCCATGCCACCGGTGACGACGCCGCCGGGCGAGTTGATGTACAGATGGATGTCCTTCTTGGGATCCTCCATCTGCAGGAACAACAGCTGGGCGATCACCAGATTGGCGACCGCGTCGTCGATCGGCGTGCCGATGAAGATGATCCGGTCCTTCAGCAGGCGCGAGTAGATGTCCATGCTCCGCTCGCCGCGGCCGGTATTTTCCAGAACGATCGGGACGTAGTAGCTCACGTGTGGTGGTGATGGCTGGTGCGCGATGCGGCGCGGGCTCAGGCCTGCGCGGGCGCGGTCACGACCGTAGCCTGCGAGACCACGAAATCAAGGGCCTTGTCCAGCAGCAGCTGCTGCTGCATGGCGCGCACGCGCTCGCGGTCCTTGCCGAGCTCCTTCACGAGCTTCTCGGGGGCCTGGCCGGAACGCATCGCCTCCATGCGGATGAAGCGATCGTAGTCGGCGTCCTTAAGCTCGATCTTCTCCTCGGCGGCGATGCGCGCGAGGATGAGCTGGACCTTGGCGTTGCGGGCCGCGGCTTTCTGGGCGTCGGCGACGAGGGCTTCCTTGTTCTGCTCGAACGTCTCCGCCGGCACACCGCGGCGCATGTTCTCCTCCATGAAACGGCGGAGAATGCTCTGCGTCTCGGACTCGATCAGGCTCTGCGGAATCTCGAAACTGACCGCGGCGGCGAGCTTCTCGGTGACCTGCTGGCGCTGCGCGGCGCGATTGTCCATCTCCTTGCGGTACTTGAGGTGCTCACGGGTGCGCGTCTTCAACGCGTCGACGGACTCGACCTGGGCGCCCTTGAGGAACGCCTCGTCGAGCTCCGGCAGCACCTTCTCGCGCACCTCGAGCACCTCGACGGCATAGACGGCTTCCTTGCCGGCGAGCTCGGTGACGTGGAAATCTGCCGGGAATGCGATGGTGATGTCCTTCTTGTCGCCCTTGGAGAGGCCGCCGATCTGCAGACCGAGGCCGGGGATCAGGCCTTCATTGCCCTCGACTTCCTCCCAAGTCTGCGGGGCCTTGCCGAAGATGGCGCGGTCCGGCACGAGCTCGGCCACGGCCTGCTCGCCGATCTTGCCCTCGTAGGAAAGCTTCACGTAGTCGCCCTTCGCGGACGCACGCTCCACGACCTTGAAGTCGGCGCGCTCGGCCCGCATGCCCTCGATGGCGGCATCGACCTCGGCGTCGGTCACGTCGACCGGCTTCACCTCGGTCTCGAGGCCCTTGAACTCCGGCGACTTGAACTCGGGGCGGATGTCGACGGTGAAGGTGACGGCGGCCGACAGGCCCGCCTCGACGATGCCTTCCTTCACATCGACCACGCTGAAGACCTCGAGCTTCGACTGCTCGAGACCGTCGCTGTAGGCCTTGTTGACGACCTTCGACTTGAACTCGCTCTCGATCTCCTTGGCGTACCGCTTCGCCACGACGGCGGCGGGAGCCTTGCCCGGACGGAAGCCCGGCAGGCTGGCAACCTTCGCGATTTCAGCCACCACGGACTGGTGGACGGCCTCGACCTCGCTCTTATCGAGCGTGACGACGAGGGTTTTGCGGGAAACGGAGACGTCTTGAATTTCGATGTTCACGGCGGAAATCGGGAGAGTTGGTGCTAGGAGTTGAATTGGGGAAAGTACGCGGCGGGCTTTTTCACGGTCAATCCCCCTTTTCGACGGTCTGCGAGATCGCACCGTCGCCCCGCCCTACCCGGCCAGCATCCGATCGACCAACGCGATCACCGCGCCGCGGTCCGCCGTGAAATCGCTGGGGCTGTGCCACGAGACCAGCGGATCGCGCTCAGCCACGACATCGCTCGGACAAACCACCGCCCCGTAGTCGAGCTTCCGGCCCAACGCCAACGTGTAGTAGTACGGGAACATCTGGTCGCTCGGCAGCAGTTCGACGACCTTCGTTCCCGGGCGGCAAAAGGCGAGGTTCGTCAGTGCCGCCCCATGCGCGCCCACCACGAACTCCGCCTCGTGGAACGCCGCCTCGGCGTCCGCCATCGCGCCCGGATTCACGGGTTCGAAGCCACGCGTGACGAGATCGGCTTCGAGCTCGGCCTCGTTGCGCAACAGCCGGCGCCCCGCGCGCCGGGTGACGAAGAACCGCCGCGGTCGCGCCACCGGGCCGAACTCCCGCAAACCCGCGACGAAATCGGCGACCCATCCCGGCACCGTACGCCACGCCCCGGGGAAACTCGGACATACGAGCTCATCGCACCGGACGTAGAACGGCTCGCCCCAGTTCACCCAGCGTACCCGGTCGCGCGGCACGCCGGAGGCCGCGATCAACCGCTCGGTCGACGGCGTGAGGTAACGCGGAAACAGGATGTGGTCGAAATCCCGCCAGCCCAGACCCGCCAACCGCAGCAGTTCGATGCGCGGCAACGCGTCGCAGGCCAAATGATAGTAGCTGCAGGTCGTGTGCAGTCCAACCAGCGAGAGCACCCGCCCCCGCAGCCGCTCCGGGCGCCGCGTGAACCGAGGGCGATTGAGCCGCGGCGCGTACTGCACCCGCTCCCCGTACATCGAGAGATCGACCACGCGTTTCCCGTCGCCGGTGAACACCCAGCCATGCTCGGTGAACACCTCGGCGTCTCGGAGAGTCAGGACGCCACAGGCTGGAAACCGCGTCGCCAGCAACGCCCCGAACGCCGCGGGAAGCGGGCCGGCCGGCAGCACCTGCGGCCAGGAAACCTCCGTCGCAGGGCGCACCTCGCGCCAGCACGACGGCTCGGCACGCTGCAGCTGCGCGATCGTCGTCCAGCGCGGCGGCAGCCACGCGTCGAGCCGGCGCTCGATCCCGAGGCGAAAGTGGTTCCAATCTCTGGGCACGGCCCGACTCTCATCAAATCCGCGCGCAATCCCAGCCACAAATCGGCGCGGCATTACTCTGGTTGTAGATGCCAGGGCGTCGACCTGGCCCGTCCGAAACCAGACATGGCCACCTCGACGCGTCGGCCTGCTATGAAGCCGTCCGCTGACGCCGCTCTCACGAGCGGCGCCACTTCGCTGGCATGCCGAACCCGTAGGTCCAGTCTCCGACTGGACCCCTTGGCTTCACGCCGGCTCCCCGCTCAATCGCCGCGAGCCCACGCCGTCCCCTGCGGCCCGCACCCAGCACGACCGGTCGAAGACCGGTCCTACTTGCCGGCAGGACCAGCCCGTAGGTCCAGTCTCCGACTGGACCCCTGGGCTCACGCCGGCGCCTGCGGCTCGCGCACACAGGGACCGGTCGGAGACCGGTCCTACTTCACCTCCAGCGGGATGCTCTCCGAGTGGCTGTTGAACTCGGGGGCGTACATGCACTGGATCTCGGCGATGCCGGTCTGGTACGCGCCCTTGAGCTGCACGCGGGTCGAGTACTCGAACACGTACGTGCCCTTCGGGAGGTAATCGATGAAGAAGTGCGACGCCGTGTCGCGCGTGCTCTCGTAGTACGCGAGGCCGTCCTGGTAACGGTACTGGCTGATCACGTTCACCGGCTCGGTGCCGCTGCCGCGCTGGTCCTTCAAGTGCACGAACTCCATGTCGCGATCCGTGCGCAGCTCGATGCGAACGACGAGTTCGTCGCCCACCGCGATCGGCCCGGTCACCGGCACGAGTTCCTGGCCCTTCTTCGACGTCTGCTTCACCCAGAGGCTCTTCTTGAGCTTCAGCGGCGTGCCCTCGTGCGGCGTGACCTTCGCCATGTCCTCGAGGTACTGCCAATGCACGCTGCCCCAGCTCACGCCGTCGTCGACCTTCCTGACGGTCACCTGCCCCATCGCGGGTTTGATCTCCGCGGCGGCGAACTTCTGTTCGTAGAATCCGGTGCCGGCCTCGACGTGCTCGGGCTTGATCGCCTGCCCACCGAGGGAAACCTCGACCAGCGCGTCGCTGGAGAGCAGCGGGATCGTGCCTCCGCCGAGCCGCGGCTCACCGGGACGGTTCGCCCTACCCTCGGAATTTCGCCCGCCGAGCAGCAGCGCGTAGATCGCGTCGGCCGTGGCCTTCGTGGTCTTCCAGTCTTGCGTCTGCTTCTGCTTGAGCAGCCACACCTGGCAGTCATCGACGGCCTGCGCGTCCTGCGCCACTTCGGCGAACGCCTCGACCATCGTCGCCTGCGTCTCGATCGGCGCGCGGTACCACCACCAGCTCAGCTCGGTGTCGCGCCAGAACATCCCCAGCTCCTCGTTGCTCACGCTGCGTTCCTTGAGCGAGCGCACGATCGCCTGCGGCGTCGCCTTGTCGCCGAAACGTTGCAACGCGAGCGCGCCCTGCGCCTGGCACATCCGGCAATCCGTCTTCAGCCAGAACTTGCGCAGCTGCCCGAGGAAGAAGTCCACGGCCTTGCGATGCGCGCCGCCGACCGGCTGATCCTCGAGGAAGAAGCTGCGGCCGTAGAGGTAGATCACCTCGTCGTGGCCAGGCACGTAGTCCTCGGGGTCCGGATGCTTCTGGATCTCGCGGTATTCCTCGTCGATCCACGCGTCGAGCGCACCGAGCGCCTTCACCGCGGGTGCAACGTCGACGTCGACGCCGAGGTGCCGCAGCCGGCCGAAACCGGTCACGATGTAGAGCGAAATGTACTCGTTGGGCCGGCCGCCGGGGAACCACGGCCAGAGCCCGTCGCCGAGCTGCTGGTCGGTGAGTTTCTTCAGCGTGCGCGCGGTCTCGTCGTCGAGGCGGTTGGCGTCGAAGAGCACGCCGACGTTGCGGCGCGCCTCGCTCTCGTTCTTGGCCTCGCGCACCCACGGCGTCTCCTCGAGCAGGACCGACTTGAGG
>JAEXPL010000153.1 GCA_023446865.1 Verrucomicrobiota bacterium
TTGCCGACGCCGCGGCCTGTGGCGGGTGGGCGGGCGCGGAGAGCGGTCCCTGCCTCTTCACACAACAAGGCGGAACCGGCTTCGGTTCGCCTTGTTGGCGTTGGGAGGTCGCGGTTGCTCAGACCGAGTGGACGGCGGCGCGGTTGAGGGCGCTGAGGAGCGCGCGGATGGAGGCGGTCTCGATGTTGGTGTCGATGCCGGCGCCGAAATACAACAGGCCGCGGTCGGTCTTGATCTGGATGTAGGAGGCGGCCTTCGAGTCGGCGCCCTCGCCGAGCGAGTGCTCGTTGTAGGTGACGAGCTGGAAGTTCTTCAGGCCGGCGACCTCAAGGGCGTGGACGAAGGCGGCGATGGGACCATTGCCGTTGCCGCGCAGGCGCTGCGGGCGGCCCTCGACGAGGAGGTCGGCGGTGCACTCGGTCTCCTGGTGGTGTCCGCCGCGCGGATGCGCGGAGAAGTCGGCCAGGGCGTAGGGCGCCGTACGGTTGATGTACTCGTTGAGGAAGAGGGCGTAGATCTCCCCGGAGGCGATTTCGGTGCCCTTGGAGTCGGCGTAGTCGTTGACGATCTTGCCGAACTCCTTGTGCATGGCCTTCGGGAGCTGAAGGCCATACTCCTTCTCGAGGATGTAGGCGACGCCGCCCTTGCCGGACTGGCTGTTGATGCGGATGATTGCGCGATAGGTGCGGCCGATGTCGGCCGGGTCGAGCGGGATGTAGAGCACGTCCCAAGGGCGCTCCGGCGATTGCTTGACCCAGGACTTCTTGATCGCGTCCTGGTGCGAACCGGAGAACGCGGTGAAGACGAGCTCGCCGACGTAGGGGTGGCGCGGGTGCACCTCCATCTTCGTGCAGCGCTCGTAGACCTCGCGCACGTGGTTGATGTTCGAGAAGTCGAGGCCGGGGTGGATCCCGTGGGTGTAGAGGTTGAGCGCGACGGTGGTGATATCGAGGTTGCCGGTGCGTTCGCCGTTGCCGAAGAGCGTGCCCTCGACGCGATCGGCGCCGGCGAGGAGCGCCAACTCGGTGGCGGCGACGCCGGTGCCGCGGTCGTTGTGCGTGTGGAGGCTGATGAGCGTCGATTCGCGGCGGGTGAGGTGCGTGCCCATCCACTCGATCTGGTCGGCGTGGACGTTGGGCGTGGCGTACTCGACGGTGGCCGGGAGGTTGAGGATGATCTTGTTCTGCGGCGTGGGTTGCCAGACGTCGGAGACGGCCTCGCAGATCTCGAGGGCGAACTCGAGTTCGGTGCTGGTGAAGCTCTCGGGCGAGTACTCGAGGCGAATCTCGGAGCCCGCGGCGACGAGCGGCTGCATCTTCTCCTTGAGGAAGCCGACGGCGTGCGTCGCGATGGCGACGATCTCGGCCTTCGAGGCGCCGAAGACGTATTCGCGCTGCTTGGGCGAGGTGGAGTTGTAGAGGTGGAAGATCGCGCGCTTCACGCCCTGGAGGGCCTCGAGGGAGCGGAGGATGAGGTCTTCGCGGCACTGGCAGAGGAGCTGGATGGAGACGTCGTCGGGGATGCGTTTCTCCTCGATGAGGCGCCGGAAGAAATCGAACTCGATCTGGGAGGCGGAGGGGAAGCCGAGTTCGATCTCCTTGAATCCGATGCCGACGAGGAGGTCGAAGTACTCGAGTTTCTCCTCGACGCTCATGGGCTGGGCGAGGGCCTGATTGCCGTCGCGCAGGTCGACGCTGCACCAGATCGGGGCGCGCGTGAGCGTGCGGTTGGGCCACTGGCGGTTGGGCAGGCGGACCGGGGGAAACGGGCGGTACTTCGTGATCGGCGGCTTTTGCATGGCAGAAAGGAGAGGGTTCGGATGGGTAAAATTAGGGAGGGCGGAACGTATTGCGATTCGCTCCGGGAAACGGCGCGCGTGGCGCCGGGGCACAAGGGAGTTCCCGGAAATCAGGCCAGCGCCAAGCGGCGGTCCGCTGTGCCGCGGAACGGCTGGCCGCCGGTAAGTCGAAGCGCTGTCGGGAGGAGATTCACGCGGGCGCAGTAAGCCGGCGGAGCGGGGTCGTGTCAACGGCGGGGAGATACCCGGTGCGATGCCTGCACGTTCTCGCGGGCGGGCCGCGCCGATCTCCCCGGCGACAGTTTAGGTTCACGGTCGTGAGCGTAAACTGTCGCTGCACGGCCGGGCGCCGCAGGGGGCGGTCTTGCCCCACGGTCGTGGGGCAGGGCGTTCGCCGCGAAAACGCGTTGCGGTGGCGGGTGGGCGTAACCTGAATCGCGGTGGCGCGTCACTTCCGACGTGTCTGTTGAAGCCGCAACACCATGGACGACCAAGCGCCCGACTACGACGCACTGCTGGCTGGCGTTCGCCGAGGCGAGCAGGCCGCGGCTCGCGCGCTCGTCGAGGTGCTGCACCCGCTTGTCCGCAAGATCGTCCGCGCCCACTTGCCGCGCCGCGTGGCGGAGGAGGATCTTGCCCAGGAGGTCTACCTGAAGATGTTCAGCCGCCTCGAACAGTACCGTGGCGAGATGCCGCTGCCGCACTGGGTGTCCCGGATCGCGGTGACCACCTGCATCGACCACCTGCGGTTTCAGCAGCGCCGACCGGAACTGCGCTGGGCCGATCTCTCCGAGAACGAGGCCCAGGTCCTCGACGCGGTGCTCACCGGTAGCGACGGCGAGGATGCCACCGATGCCATGGCAGCCAAGGAACTCGTCCACCGGCTCCTTGAACAACTTTCCCCCGCCGACCGCACCGTTATCACACTGCTCGACCTCGAACAGAAGTCCGTCGCGGAGATCCGCGAGATCACGGGATGGGGCGCGAGCATGATCAAAGTCCGCGCTTTCCGAGCACGCCGGAAGCTGCGCAAACTCTTCGAACAACTGGAACGAAAGGAACGCCCATGAAACGCCCCGACCCCTGGCTGCAACTTGTCGCTGCCGCTCGCCGTGCCCCGGCGGAAGCTCCCGCGGAGATCTCGCTCGGGTTCGCCACGCGCGTCGCCGCGCAAGGGTTGGCGCAACGCCGCGAGCCCGCCGATCTCTTCGGGACCTTCGCGCTGCGGGCGCTGGGTGTGGCCCTGGCGGTTGTCGTAACTTCAGCCGCCATCGGGTTTCCGTTCGCGCGTGCCAACGCGGACAGCAACTCGCCCGACTATCTCGGGGACCCGGTGGGCGAACTGGTGGCCCAACTCTGACCATGCTTACGAAGCCTCGCACCATCCTGATCCTCGTCGGGATCTTCCTCGCCGGCGGGGTGAGCGGCGTGTTCCTCGCGCCGTTCGTCCGGCCGCGTGAGCAGCGACAACCGCCACCGCCCCAAGTGTTTTTCGAACGGCACCGGGAGCGGCTCGAGAAGGCGCTGGACCTCACGACCGAGCAGCGGGCCCAGGTCGCGGTGCTGCTCCAGCAGACCAGCGAGGAGATGACGAAGCTGCGGCATGAATCGCTGCGCGACGGCATGCAGCGCATGAAGGCGCTCAACGGGAAGATCACCGCGATCCTCACCCCCGAGCAGCGCGTGAAGTTCGAGAAGTTCCAGCGCGACCAGTTGGAACGAATGCAGCGCCACCAGATGGACCGCGACCAACGCCATCCACGGCGCCCAGGCGAGCGTGCGCCTTCCGGCGACATGCCGCCCCCGCCACCGGACCTCGGGGCCGGTGAACCGCCACCCTTGCCGCCGCCTCCTCCCGCCGGAAAATGACACGAATAGCGCCGCCGCCCGCGGCGCTTTCTTTTTCGCCAGATTCTGGTTGCCGCTCGGTGGGACGAGCACCACCGTCCGCCCCGGCCAGGTCCCATGCATGGGCAGGCGCGTGAACTCCGCCAGGACCGGAAGGTAGCAACGGCAACGACGTCCTCCCAGTGCCGTGGGGTGCCTGGCCACTTTCATTTTCCCGGCCCGCGAACGTCGCGGCCTTGCCCCGAACCCCTGCGGCACGCTACGAATCACCCATGAATACCTCGCTCGTCCTGACCTTGGTCGGGGCCGATCGGCCCGGCCTCGTCGAATCCGTTGCACAGCTGGTCGCCGCGCACGGTGGCAACTGGTTGGAAAGCCGCATGGCGCGATTGGGCGGGCAGTTCGCCGGCATCGCGCGGGTTGCCCTTCCAGCGGGCAACGAGGCGAGTTTGCGCGCGGCGCTGACGGCGCTCGACGCGCGGGGGCTCAAGGTCACCGTCGCGCAGGATCCGGCGGCGGAGACGGTCGTGAAGCAGGGCCGTGCCGTGAAGCTCGAGCTCGTTGGCCAGGATCGCCCCGGCATCGTGCATCAAGTCACGCGGGTGCTGGCAGCGCACCGGGTGAACGTCGAGGAGCTCTTCACCGAGTGTGTCGAGGCCCCGATGGCGGGCGGCATCCTTTTCCAGGCGCACGCGGAACTTCTGATTCCGCCCGGTGCCGACATGGCCGCAATCCAGACCGACCTCGAGAAGATCGCGGCCGACCTCATGGTCGACCTGCGCTTTGCCGAGGCCAAATGATGGCCATCCGGTGGTAGTTTGGGCGGGTGCGTCGCCAGTTGCCGGGCGAGGCTTGTAAGCGTACCGTCCGGTGATGCTTTCGATCGGTGAAAGCCTTCCTTCGTACGGAAGCGACTCGTCGCTCACTGCGAGCGCGATCTCGGCAAGGCGGAGCGCGGCAACGCTCGCTGCTGTGAGCACAGCAACCAGCGTCGCCACCGCGGTTGGGGCCGGTGTGGATCAGCTGGTTCCCGCCGAGAAAGGCACCGGCGACGCCGGCGTGAAAGCCTACCGCCAGGCAGCGCAGCAGCTGGCCGCCAACTCCGCTGGAGCAGCGGATACACAGACAACGCTCGAGATCAACCGGCTCAAGGCGGCGGATGCCGCCGTGCGGGCACATGAGGCGGCGCACATGGCGGCGGGCGGGAGCCTGGTGCACGGCGGCGCGTCGTTCACCTACCAGCAGGGGCCGGACGGGAAGCAGTACGCCATCGGAGGCGAGGTGAGCATTGACGTATCTCCGGTACCGGGCAATCCACAGGCCACGATCCAGAAGATGGAGACCGTGCGTGCGGCGGCGCTGGCCCCAGCGGATCCCTCGGCGCAGGACCGCGCGGTGGCCGCCGCGGCGTCCCAGGCGGCGGCGGCGGCGCGGGCGGAACTCAGCCGCGGCAAGACCAAGGAGGCCGGCGCCTCCACCGAGACGAGCGGTCAGCCGACGCAGCCGGACTTCGGCCAAGTTGCCGCGCAGATCAGCGCGGCGCAGGCGCAACAGGTGCAGGCGACCTACGGCGCATTCGGAGTGCAAACCGCGGTGGCCGAGCCGACGTTCCAAGCGGCGGCGTGAGCCCGGCTCACTCCCACTTCCGGTCGAGCTGGGCGGCGTGGAAACGGATCGTGCGCTGGTGGGCCGCAATGCCCACGTCGTCGGCCGTCTCGATGAGGGTGATGAGCACGGTCTGGAGCGCCTCGGCGTGGCGGCCGAGGTTGTGGAGCGTCAGCGCGAGGAAGACCTCGAACTCGCGCTGATCGGGAAACTGGAGCCGGCCCTGCTCGAGCACCTGCCGGGCACGCTCGTAGTCGCCGAGGCAGCGGAGCGCAGAGCCAAGGCCGAGGTAGGCGGCGGAGAGTTCATGGGGCGGCAGACCGAGGGCCACGGCGCGCTCGTAGGCGGCGGCGGCATCGCGGTAACGACCGAGCACCTCGCAGCTCCACGCGATCTGGTGAAGGATCTCCGGCGTGTTGGGGAAACGCGCCTCGAGAGCACGGAGCCGGGGCAACAGCGCGGCCGCCGCGCCGCCATGGCGCGCGCCGACAATGGCGTCGAGTTCGGGTTTCCAGTCGGGTGGTGTCTGCGGAACGCTCATGGGGCGATTGCACGCTGGCGGTTGAACCTCTGGCAATGCCGGATCGCGCCTCAGCGCTTTGGGCGGGACGAGCCGATGGTGTTGCGCAGGCGCCGCGCGGCGGCCTCGGGATCCTCGGCCGCGCAGATCGCCGAGACGACGGCGATGCCGTCGGCGCCGGCCGCGAAGGTGCGAGCGGTGTTTTCGATGGTGATGCCACCGATGGCGACCACCGGAAGCGCGATGCGCCGGCGGAGGGCGGCGAACTCCACCTCGCCGAGCGCGGGTGCTGCGTCGGCCTTGGTTCCGGTTGGGAAGAGCGGCCCCAGCCCGATGTAGTCGACAGCGTTGTCGATGGTGGGGAGTTCGGCGGCGGAGGTGACGGATAGACCGACAATGGCGTCCGGGCCGAGGATTGCACGGGCGGCGGCGGGCGTGAGGTCTTCCTGTCCGACGTGGACGCCGGCGGCGCCGATGGCATGGGCGACGTCGACGCGGTCGTTCACGAGGAGCGGGATGCCGAGCGGACGCAGGTGGACGAGGAGAGCGCGACCGGCCTCGGCGAGCGCGCGGGCCGGGCCGGTCTTGTCGCGGAGTTGGACGATGGTGACACCTCCTGCGACGGCGGCGGCGACGGTCTCGACGAGACCGCGCCGGGCGGTCATCTCCGGGTCGGTGACGAGATACAGCGAAAGGTCGAAGCGCGAAGGCATCGCCGAGAGGTTTGCATTCTCATCCCCGCAGCGCGAGCCCAGGCGCGCGGGGCGTCGGAAATTCGCTTTCCGCAGGCCGCCGAGAATCCACGCTTCGGCCATGCCGACCGCCCTCGCCATCTGTGGAAGTCCCCGCCGCAACGGAAACACCGAGACCATGCTCCGCCGCTGTCTCGACCGACTCGCCGGGCATGGCATCGCCGGGGAGCTGGAGTTGCTCGCCGGCAAGAACGTGCGCGGCTGCACGGCCTGCGCCGGCTGCGGCGAGTCGAAGGACCGGAGCTGCCCCGGCCAGGCGGGCGACGACTTCCAGGCGACCTTCGAGAAGATGATTCGTGCGGACATCCTCATCGTCGGTTCGCCGGTGTACTTCGGATCGGCGACGCCGGAGCTGATGGCGCTGCTCGACCGCGCCGGCTACGTGTCGCGCGCCAACGGGCACCTCTTCTCGCGCAAGGTCGGCGGACCACTGGCAGTGGCGCGGCGCGCCGGGCACAACTTCACCTATGCGCAGTTGATGTTTTGGTACACGATCAACGACATGATCGTCCCCGGTTCGACCTACTGGCCGGTGGCACTGGCGCGCGAGCCCGGTGCCGTCAACGAGGACGCCGAGGCGCTGCGCACGCTCGACCGCTTCGCCGAAAACCTCGCGTGGCTGGCGGCGAAGCTCTGCTGAGC
>JAEXPL010000273.1 GCA_023446865.1 Verrucomicrobiota bacterium
GCCTCGGCCTACGACTCGATGAAGACCGGCAACGAGCTCACGAACCTCGGCGACATCCTCGACGAGGCCACCAAGGGCTAACGTTTCCCGCCGGCCCCTGTGGCCAGCAACCTCTCAAGGCGCCCGGAGCAATCCGGGCGCCTTTTTCGTGGGCTCGAGTCTGCGGCTCGACCTTACGAACACGAGTGAAAGGCCGCACCGTCCGGAAGTGGGAACGGATCCGCTGCGACGAGGCGATCGAACGATAACGTGGCCGCAACTGGCGGACCGACGGCGACTGGCTCCAGCAGTCCCGAGGGCGCCCCGTGAAAGATACGGTCAAACAGCCACCGTTCCTAACCGCGAACCGCTATTCGTTGGTACGCGGATCGATCCGGAAGGGGAATGTACAGCGCATGGTCGTCACGGCAGGCTTTCCGTCGTGGATGCCGGGCTGGAACAGCCACTGTTTCACCGCGAGCACTGCGCTCGCGCCGAACTCCGTGTGGGAGGCGGAGACCACCGTCACGTCTTGGATGCTTCCGTCGGTCGCGACCACGAAGTCGACGGTGGCTTCGCCACTGATCTTCGCGATCTTCAGCTTCGTCGGATAGCGCGGTGAGATCTGCGAAATTGGGACGGGGCGCTTGTCGAGGGATTCGGCCGAGAAGACGAGTTCCTCGCGGGCGAGGAAACGTACCGGGATCCGGACTTGGGTCGTCACTTGTTTCCCGTCCTTCTGGGCGGGCGTGAAGACCGAGCGAAGAACGGTGCGCATGGCGGACGCCGAGAGGCGGCAGTCCTCACACGTGGCGCGCGCGAAGACCGGTTTCCCGTCGCCGTCGATGATGGTGTCGACCATGACGGTTTCGCCCTTAAGGTCCGACTCGTTGGGATCCCGGGGATCCACCGGCGGCCGGATCTCCACGATAGCGGGGCGCTTTGCCAACTGCGAAGGAGGGATGACCTGCGCGACAGACGCATTCTCGACGGCGGTATCCGCTCCTGCCGCGGTGAGTAACGCGATGCAGCGGGTCGCCTTCATCACCTTGGCGATCTGAAGCGCAGTCCAACCGGAACTGGTGCGGAGACTCACGGCCATGCCTGCCTTCAATGCCGCCGCCACGAACGCCTCGGAGTCGATGGTGAGCGCGCGGGAAAGCGAGTTGTCGAAGCCAGGGGCGGCCGGGTCGACACGCGCGCTGCTTGCGATGAGCAGTTCGACCGTCGGCAGGGAGCCGGCTTCCAAGGCGAGGCTTAGCGGGGTTGCCCCGTCTGCCGCGACCGGATCGATCGAAGCCCCGGCCTCCAATAGGATCTTGGCGGAGGCAGCGGAGCCCGCGAAGCAGGCGGCGTGAAGGGGCGTCCGCCCGTATGCGTCTGGCATGTCGGGTTTTGCACCCGCGGCGAGCAGCTTGCGGACGGCATCCGCGCGTCCGCGACTGGCCGCGGCGATCAGCGGGGTCCGGTATGCGAGCCCAGGGTGGTTGGGATTGGCCTTGGCCGCCAGGAGATCATCGAGGATTTCCAGGTGCCCTTCGCTTGCGGCGGCCATGAGCGCGGTCTGGCCTCGCCAGATCGTGCTGAGTTGGGCGGTGTGGGGCAGGAGCAGCCGGACAAGTTCACGCTGTCCCTGCCAGGCCTTGAGCACGAGGACCTGGCCGGCTCCCTGCCCGGTGAAGTTGAAATCCGCGCCATGCGCCTTCAGGAGTTCGATCGCCGGAACGCAGTTCGAATAGAGCGCGCACAGGATCGGCGAGTCCTTCTTGTTGGAGAAGACGGTCGGCGTCGCCCCGGCGTCGAGCAGCATTTGGCAGGTGTCAACGTGGGCACCGATGGCGGCGAGGTGCAGGGCGGTCTGACCGTCATTGTTCGCCGCGTCACAAGGAACCTTCGCCCCGATGAGGGTTGCGGCGACCGCGGGACGCATGCAGCGAACCGCCAGATGGAGAGGCGTGTTGCCGGAGGCGTCGCGTGGCTGCGGCTTGCTCTGCGTCTTGAGCAGCGCTTCGACCGAACGTAGCGCGCCTGCTTGGGCCGCGAGGTGGAGGGCGGAAGGCATCGAGGCGGAGGCAGGGATCGGCTTCTGGTTTTCGCACTCGGCGGCGACCTCGGAATCGAGGCCGAGCGCGAGCCGTGCCGCGAACCGGCTCAGGTCCGCGGCATCTGCAGCATCGTTCCGCGCGACGAACGCGCCGTCCGCCAATACAAGGAGGAGCGGATTGCCGGAGATTGACGCTGCATCGACGGCAAGATCGAACTCCTCCACCACGTTGGTGCCTTCAGCGCGAAGCATGAGCGGTTGCGTCTTGATCACGACGGGAACGCCGCGGACCTGCCACACGCACAGGAGCAGGCACCGGCGCGGATCCGACGTCTGGAACCGTGCGGTCGCGGCCGGTGACGCGATGTCGGAGGACACCGAACGAATCGCCATCGCCTTCCAGGTCGTGGCGGAGGCCGGGGCTGGTCCGGCCGGAATCTCATCGAGCTCGAAGGACGTGACCGCCTCGATCCGATCGAGGTTCGCGGCGAGGTCGCCGACGATGCGCAGCGGAGCATCAGCCGGGATCGCGACCGGTTTGGCTGTGTCGCCGCCGATCAGCCGTCTCTGTTCCACGCCGAAAACCCGCACCCAGGAGCCGGCGACCTGCGCCTCGAGGGCGAGCGGCGTTGAGGTGGTCTGCTGCGCGCAAAGAAAGTGTGCGGCGACGAGGAGGAAGATCGGCGCGAGGGCATTCCGGGCGCTGCGGAGCCATGGGGTATCCATGTCCCAAGGATAGCAGCGCGGCGGTGGGGAGCAAGAACAACGACGGTTTGCGGGCGTCGCTGCATTTCCAGCAGGGAAGGCGGAGGCCTGCCGTGGAGACAAGGTTCGAGGTCGCCCAAGGCACCGGGCCGGCCTCGACGCGGCCGGCTACGACGGACCGGCGCTCACCCTTTCGCGTGGAAGGCGGCGTCGTCAGGCAGGTCGAGCAGGACGAGCTCCGGGTTCTTCTCCTTGAAATAGTTCATCGTCCACTCGTGCGGGAAGAGCACGCACGGGGCGCCGTTCTTGTCGGTGGCGAAGGAGACGCCGCTGGCGACGATGAGCGAGTGCAGGTCGGCGAGCGAGGGGTGCGGCGCGAGCCACTTGAGGAAGGCGAAGGGTGCGGCCTCGAGCTTCGATTCGGCGTTGTACTCGCTCTGTAGCCGGTATTGCACGACCTCGAACTGCAGCGGACCGACGGCGGCGAGGAAGGTCGCGCCGGTGGGCGCGTTGCGGACGTTGAAGGTCTGCACGACGCCCTCCTGCAGGAGTTGCTCGACGCCGGAGCGGTACTTCTTCGAGTCGGCGGGCGAGGGATTGAAGATGTAGGCGAAGCACTCCGGAGGGAAGCGCGGGATCTCGTTGAAGACGATCGACGCGTCGGAGGCGAGGGTGTCGCCGATGCCGAATTCGTTGTGGCCGACGAGACCGAGCACGTCGCCCGGGTACGCGACGTCGACCGTCTCGCGGTCCTGCGCGAAAAGCTTCGAGGAGTTGGAGAGGCGGATCATCTTCCCGGTGCGGCTGTGGCGCG
>JAEXPL010000315.1 GCA_023446865.1 Verrucomicrobiota bacterium
CCCCCCGCCGAGCCGGCCGCCAAGAAAGGTCTCTTCGGCAAACTCAAGGACGCCGTCACCGGCGGCGGCGAATCCACCGAAGCCGATCTGCCGCCCGAGGAGGAACCGCTCGACGAAGAACTCCCGCCCGAGGAGCCCGCTCCCGCCGGCCTCTCCAACGTGAAGGTCGAGGTCGACCGCCTCACCCGCCCCGGCACGTTGGTCAGCGGCACGGTGGTCTTCAGCGACGGCGTATCCGCGAAATGGGCGATGGATCAGTACGGTCGCCTCATGCTCGACGCCGCCAACAAGGCCTACAAGCCCTCGCAGCCCGACATCCAGGCCTTCCAGGCCGAGCTCGGCGCCCAACTCCAGCGGATGGGCTACTGAGCCGACTCCAGTTCGTCCTCCTTCCGAAGCGCCGCCGCCCGCGGCGCTTTTTGTTTTGCGCGGAAGCGATCACCCTCCGTGTCCGCCGGCCCGCGACTGCCGCCTTCTATCGGGTTGCCGCCCCGCCGGATTTGGGATTTCGATACTCCGCCGCGTCCACCACCGACCCGCCCCGATGGACGTCCCCCCCGAAACCCCTCCATGAAAACGCGTCTCATCGCCTACGCCGCGATCATTGTCTCCACCCTTCTCGGCATCGGCCTCATCAGCTGCGACTTTCCACGCAGCGCCCGCCTGCAAACAACGAGCTTCCCGCGGCCCGGTGGCGATATCCTCCTCAGCCCCGACGGCCGCCTGCTCGCCGCAGTCGAGGCCCCCGGTAGGACCACCGTGCTCCGTGTCGATTCGGCCCAGCCGAGCACGCTCCTCACCGTCGACTATCCGGTGGCGCTGGCCACCGCCGACACCCCCGTGCAGTTCAGCACGCACAATGCGCACCTGCTCCTCCACAACGCGTCCGGTTTCCGTGTCGTCGACCTCGAGACGAAGCAAACAGTCGATTTCCGGCTGCCGCCCAGCCCGAAACCCGTCGAGCCCGCCCCCGACGCCGAACCGATGTATCACGAACCCTACGAGCACAACGCCGCCCTCCGGCCGCTCGCCGAAGATGGCGCGCCGCCGGAACCGGAAGCGTTGTTCCAGAATCCTCCGGACGACTCCACCCCCATCGCCAAGGCCGTGCTCAGTTCCACCGCACGCTACGTCGTGCTGCAGTTTGCCGGCAACGAACGCGTCGCCCTCCTCGAGGCCACGGCGGACGGGTACAGCTTCCGTCGCTGGATTCCCGTCGGGGAGAAATCGCTCTGCCGGTTCACCTTTGCGGGCGACGATTCGATGGCCGCCTTTGTCACAACGCGCGGCCTCGGGACCTGCGAACTCCCCTCCGGCCGGGGGCACAAAGACTACCGCGCCGTCTCTCTCCAGGACGATTGCAAGGCCGCCGTGTTGAGCCCGCACCCCACCTCGGCTTGGTTCGCCTGCCTCTCCGCGGCCTCACCCTACGACTACGTCGCCCCGGTGTTCTTCTACGATGGCACGACACGAACCTTCAAGGGCCGGCAATACGGCCGATCCACGATCCTCGGGGCGAGCCACCTCTGCACTCCGGACGGGCCGATCGTCTATCCGGTGGTGCAGATCGACCAGCCGCTGTCGCGGCTTGAGTTGCAGCCGAACTGGGAAGAGTCCGTCGAAAGCTTCCATTTCGAGCACGACAGCACCCTCCGCCGCGGCGAACCGCGCTACTACCTCGGCTCGGGGGTAAGCCCCGGCGGACGCCTGCTGCGTCTGGCCACACGCAACGCAGCCAAGGATACAATCACCATCGACACCCTCGATCTCGACATCGTCCGCGCCCAGACGGAGGCCCGACGCGAGAGCTACACCACCCGCCGCCAGCTCGCCTTCGCCGGCGGTGTCGCGCTCCTGTGCCTCGTGTTCGAGGGCAGTCTGTTCGCCATTCGCAGGAGGGAGGGGGCCCACTATCGACGGGTCCGCGCGCTCTTGCGCGCTTGCGCCGATGGCGAGGCCGCAGCGGTCGCCAAGCTGCTACGCGGCCGCGCCGGCCGCCTGAGCGTCAGCGAACGCAACGACCGCGGATTCACCCCTTTGCTGATCGCCGCCGGCTTGGGCCACACTGAGATCGTGGAAACGCTGCTTGCGGCCGGAGCCGATATCGAGGCCTGCGATCCGGCCAAACACGGTACCGCGCTCACCTACGCCTGCTGCGTTCCCGACAAGCACGAAGCGACCGCCCTCCTCCTCGTCGCCCGCGGCGCGAACGTGCGCGCGCAGACGAAAGACGCCGTGACGGCCGCCAAGCTGGCCGCGGAGCGGGGCATGGCCAAAGTGCTCGCCGCCATCGCCGCCAAAGACCCGGGGGCGCTCGCCTTCGCCAACGAGGAAGGCGTCACCCCAGCCTACTCCGCCGCCGAGGGCAACCACGCCGACTGCCTCGAGCTCTGCGCCAAACACGCGCCCGCCTCCCTCGAGGTGTGCCGCAAGGAGGACCACGCCTCGCCCGCCTATGTCGCCGCCTTCCACGGACACGAGGCCGCGCTCGCCATCATCGCCGCGGCCGCTCCCGCCGTTCTCCGCCTTCCCGGCCCCCAGGGCTACCTGCCCGCGACCATCGCGGCCCAGAAGGGTCATGCAGCCTGCGTGCGCATCCTCGCGCAGCACGCGCCGGAGACCTTCGCCATCACGGTCGAGGGCAAGAAGCGCATCACTCCGGCCTTTCTCGCCGCCCAGAACGGCCACCACGAGACTTTGGAGGCCATCGCGACCGTCGCCCCCGCCACGCTCGGCCAGCCCCGCGGGAACGACAACGTCACCCCAGCCTATCAGGCCGCATTCAAGGGGCATGCACACTGCCTTGAGGTCATCGCCAAGCATGCGCCGGACTCGCTCCTTGTCCGCAACGCCGAGAACCATCAGCCGGCCTTTGTCGCCGCACAAAACAACCACGTCAGCTGCCTCCAAGTCATCCAGCGGTTCGCCCCCGCCTCGCTGGCCGATCCGACCGAAGGCAGCCCGGCCTTCATCGCGGCACAGTTGAACCAACTCGACGCGCTGCGCTACCTGCTCAAGGTCGTGCCGGAAAGCTTCGATGCGCTCTTCTCCGGCAACAATCCGGCGCACATCGCCGCCGTTCAGGGGCACGAGGAGATCTACGCGTTCCTTGCCGCCGAACGCCCCGCCCTGCTCGCCGTCGCGAACCCCGCCGGCAAGACCCCGGTGCAGTTGCGCGACGAGGCGCTCGCCGAGCGCAAGGCCAAGGAGGAGCGGGAAACGAAGGCCGCCAGCAGCGCCGCGAACCGGAGCGGCGGCATCGTGCTTTGGGGCATCGGCTTCAATGCCGACACCGAGATGCTGCGTTCGGCAGTCATCACGGCCGCCCAGGGCAACATGGTGAAGATGATCGTGTTGCTCGGCCTGCCTTCGGAAACGCTGAAGCTCGACGCCAATCCCTCCGAGATCGAGGCGGCCCTGTACTACCTGACCGTCGCACGGCTCAAGGGCTGGAAGCAGATCACGCCGAAGTTCCAGTTCCTCGGTCTGCCCGATGGACGGAAGCTGCTGCTGGCCTACCCGCCGATCGGTTGAGCGCCCGTTGAAACCACTATCCGGACACAATCATGAGCGATTTTTCCTCCACCCTTCGATCGATCCTCCGCACTCCGGCCGCTACCGCCGCCGGGGTTACAGCGGCGGCCGCCGTGCTGCTCATCGCCCTCTTCGTCGTGGTCGACCGCTCCGACGCCGCCCAGCAGGAACGCGATGCCGCCGCCCGTCTCACCGCCGCTACCGCCACCACCACCGAGGCGGAAGCACAAGCCCGCCAACTGCGCGAGGCGCAGGCGGCCGCGGCGTTGCAGCACGCCCGCACCCTCGCCGGCCGCGGCAGCCTCACCATCGAAACCACCCCGGTCGGCGCCGAAATCTCCATCAATGACCGCCCATTCGGCTCCACTCCGTTCGAGGGGAAAGACCTCCCCCTCGGGAAATACGCCGTGAGGCTACTCCGCTACGGTTACGCCCATGTCGACCGCGAGTTCGTGCTGCAGGACGGTGCGAAGATCGTGGAGACGATTCCGCTGGTCCGCGACACGGGGACTCTGGCCGTGGACACCGCCCCCAGCGGGCTGCCGGTGCGGCTGACCGCCGAATCCGATGAAGACGGCGTGGAGCCCATCGAAACCACGACGCCGTTCGAACGGTCCCTCCCGACCGGCAACTACCAACTCACAGTCCAACGGGAGGGCTTCGCCCCCGCCATCCGGGCGGTGGGGGTCAGCCGCGGAGACACGACGCGCCAGACCGTGTCGTTGATGCCCGGAAAACTGGAGCTGATCAGCGTCCCGGCCGGTGCCGCAGTGTACCGAGCTGGCGAACAGGTCGGAGTGACTCCCTACACCCTCGAAGACCTGCGCGAGGAGGGAAACATGTACTTCGAGATCAAACTCGACGGCTACGAAGACGCGAGCGCCTACGTGAGCATCCACTACGGCGAGGTGACGCGCGAGACGGTCACCCTAGTGAAAACCGCCGCCGAGCAATCCGACTGACGCGCCTCCGCCTGAATCCGCGGCATCGAATCCCGCCCCGATCCAGACCGGAAGGGTTGCGGCCCCTCACCACACCCGCTCCGCCACCTTCGCCTCGAAGACCGCCTCGGCGGCATCGGGTAGATCCGGGAAAAGGTCCAACCCCGCAAGTTCCTCGATGCGGTCGATGCTCGTCAGGTACCGCTCCAGCGGCACGTCGGCCGGAGCATCCTGAGGAAGCACGAAGGCCTGCGTGCGCACGCGTCCCTCGTGCTCGTCGAGCATCACCATCCAGCACGCCTCGGGCACCGCCACAGCGCCGCGGAGCCGCTGCGGGTGTTTGCCAAAGACCGGCCCGGCCATCACCCACACCTCGCGAAACCGCGCCGCGTAGCTGGTGGCCACGCGCAACTCCAGGTCCTTCCAGAGACCGGCGTTGAGCGAGTGTTTCTGTGGGACGATGTTCGACATGAGGAATGTCTCTTCCTGGCCGCCGGAGCCGAAGCGCGTGGCGATGGCGTAGTTTGGGGCGAGATGGCCGCGATCGTAGCCGCTCCCCGAATAGGCGGAGGGCTCGACGCGGGCGACCGTCCGCAAGTCGACCGAGAAGGTGTCCGGCCGCGGCGCCGGCTCGGGGATGCGCGGCAGATCCCACACCCGGTAGGCCGCCCACAACGGATTGCGCAGCAGGTCGCTGTACCCGACGACGTAGCCGCTGTTAGCTAGCAAGCGCACCGCCGGTAGTGTCGCGTTCGCCCGCGCGCCTCCGGCGTAGAGCGCCGCGTGGCCGGCTGCGCCGCGCGGCGGCACGGCGACAAACTGGTCACTGTAGTAGAGCGTCCAGATGTCGCGCACGACATCGAGGAGCTCGATCCGCTTGTTCCGCGCGAGGTAGTTCTCGACCAACATCCGTACCTCGTCCTGCCGCGAAGCCGGTTGGGCGACATACCAACCGCCGAGCGCCAGAAGCAGGACAAGGTTGAACCAAAATACGAACTTGAGCGGACGGGAGCGCGGGCGCGGAGAGCGGCGGGCGGACATCAGGTCGGGGTCTTCTCAGTGCGACGGCGGCCTATTTCGGCAGTTTCGCCAAGGCCTTGTTGAGCTTCGGGAGATCGAGCGCGAGCGGGTCGTACCCCTCGCCCAACCATTCGAGCCATTCCTTCGACAGCGGCTCGTCCGGATGCTTCAACGAGTAGAGGACCTCCTTGTAGCCGGCCGGGCCGCCGCAATCCTCGGGCGGCCCGTTGTGCTTTCCGTCGGCAAGCAGCGGGTACTTGGCGCCACGCTGGGCCGCCTCCGTCTTCTCCACGCGAATCTCGACCTGCCAACCGTCGCCAAAGCAATACTCGTACAGAAACGTGTCCTTGGGGCCGACCTCCAGATCCGCGAGCGAGAAGTCGCGGTCGTCCTCGACCGAGGTCTCGTTCTCCCGCCGCACCGGATTGCCGTAGGCGACGTCATGGACGATGAAGCGGTGCACCTGGTAGTCGAACCAGCCAAAGGCCACCTGGATGGCGTCGTGCAGGCGGGACAACCACATCGATTCGCGTACGACCATGCGCCGCCAGATGCGCGGCTCCACCTCCCGGATCGCGAGGTGCAGCACCAGCAGTCTTTCCGGCTGCTGCTTCTTGCGCCGAGCGGCGGCCTTGGCCTCGCTGAAGGAAATCATGGGCGGATTGAGAGCCCGGTCCTGCCGGCATGCAAGCATCCGGAACGCGAGAGAAAGTCCGTTTGCCGGGTTCGGAAAACACGGAGGCCGCCGCGCCCTAGGGGCGCTGGCGGCCCGTGCAAACCCTAAACACAAACAAACTGCGAGAACTACAGCCCGTGATATCGGGCGGGCCTTGGAAGACTTGAGCGGAAAGTTGAAAAAAAGTTCGCCGAAGCAAACCGGACGGACAGAAAAATCGCCTAAATCCCGCAACCGCAGCGCCTTTCGATCACCGGCGCAGGTGTCGGAAGCACCGGCGAAACCGGCCGCGTGCGCAGCGGATAGGTGTACCGCTCGCCCTCATAGTTGCGGAAAACGACCTCGTCGTCGGTGATCTTCTCGAGGTACTCGGGGTTGATCGGCACCTTGCCGCCGCCGTTGGGCGCATCGATCACGTACTGCGGCACCGCGTAGCCGGTCGTGTGGCCACGCAGCGCACGGATGATCTCCAGCCCCTTGCGGACATCGACACGGAAGTGCGCGCTGCCGGTGATCAGGTCGCATTGATAGAGATAATACGGCCGCACCCGCATGCGCAGCAGCCGGTGCACGAGCGCCTTCATCACCTCGGCATCGTCGTTCACCCCGCGCAGCAGCACCGACTGGTTGCCCAACGGCACGCCGGCGAAGCTCAGCCGCTCGCAGGCCGCTCGCAGGTCAGCCGTGCACTCCTTCGGGTGGTTGACGTGGATGCTCATCCAGACCGGGCCGTGCTTCTTGCGCACCTCGCACAGCTCCGGCGTGATCCGCTGCGGCAGGAACACCGGGATACGCGAGCCGATGCGGATGAACTCCACGTGCTTGATCGCACGGAGGCGGCCGAGGATGTGGTCGAGCTTGCGGTCGGAGAGCAGCAGCGGGTCGCCGCCGCTGAGCAGGACATCGCGCACCTCCGGATGCTCCTCGATGTAGCGCAGCCCGCGCTCGTACTCGGGATGGAAGTTGTAGTCCTGCGCGTTGCTGACCAGACGGCTGCGCGTGCAGTACCGGCAGTAGGAAGCGCACCGGTCAGTGATCAGGAACAGCACCCGGTCGGGGTAGCGATGAACCAGTCCGGGCACCGGCATCGTGTGTTCCTCGCCCACCGGATCGAGCAGTTCCTCCGCGGCCACGATCGATTCGCCCGATCGTGGAATGAGCTGCTTGCGCACCGGGCAATCGGAATCGTTGCGGTCGATGAGGTTGAAGAAATAGGGCGTGATCGCCAGGGCGAGTTTGTGCGCGGCATGCTCGCAGCCGGCGCGCTCGTCGGGCGTCAGCTCCACCATGCGTTCCAGGTCCGCGAGCGTACTGACGCGGTTCTTGAGCTGCCAGGTCCAGTCGTTCCATTGCTCGGCGGGCACATGGCTCCACAAGCCTTGGCCGCTGGCCCAGTGGTCGCGATTGTCGGTGAAGGGCATCGAAGTGGCGCGCACGTTAAGGTCGGCCTCCCCCCTGTCAAACGGCCGGTCGAACCGATGAGGCCGGCTGAACCGCTCAAGTCTTTCCACCAACTTCCGATAAGGGGAGTAACCTAGGGCCAACGTCGTTCGCAGTGGCGGGGCAGGTGGACACAGAGAGGCCGCAGTGCCCCCGAACGAAAGGCCATCGCACTCCTATCATGAATATCCCGCTATCCCGCAACCTCGTCCGCCTCCTGACTCTTGTTCCCGCCCTGTGCTGCATCGAACTCCGCGCCATCGACGCTGGAGGCATCGACGTCCATGGCTCGATCTCCGCGACCGCCAGCTACTCCGACACCTACAACTACCTCGGCGACACCCGCAAGACCCTCGATCTCAACCTCGTCGACGTGGTGCTCAACGGCACCCATCGCTTCGACAACGGTCTGCGCGTCGGCGCCCAGCTCTACGCCTTCAAAATCGGCGGGTACAAGGACATCCAAGTCGACTGGGCGAGCCTCGACTACTCCTTCACCCAGGCCTTCGGCGTGCGTGCCGGGCGCGTGAAGCTGCCGCTGGGGCTCTACAACGACACGCAGGATCTCGATTCCGTGCGCACGTTCGCCTCGCTTCCCCTCACCTTCTACGCGAAGTCCTTCCGCGCCATCACCGCCAGCCTGGACGGCGTTTCCCTCTACGGCAATGTGTCGCTGAACAAAGCCGGTTCCATCGACTACCAAGTCTACGGCGGCTACAAGCAGTACGTGAAAGGCGACGCTCCGCTGCTGAAAGGCAGCGTCAACGTGGCCAAGTACGACAAATGGAAATTCGACGGCCCGATCTTCGGCGGATCGATTTTCTGGAACACTCCGATCGAAGGCCTGCGTCTCGGCTACTCCTATATGGACGCGACCGAAAGCACACTGCCCGGGCAGATGGCCTACAAAGCGGAGATGCACGGCTACGCCCTCGCCACGGCCAATATGGTCGATACCGCCCTGGGCGCGGGAACGTGGGACGCGTCGTTCGCCGGCACGCCCTCGAGCATCAGTGACATCAAATTCGAGGAGACGGTCTACTCGGCCGAATACACGAAGGGC
Source organism: Verrucomicrobiota bacterium (assembly GCA_023446865.1). GTDB lineage: Bacteria > Verrucomicrobiota > Verrucomicrobiia > Opitutales > Opitutaceae > CAJCBL01. The sequence continues at coordinate 8,675 of JAEXPL010000315.1, forward strand.
AAATGGCTCCTCGCCGCCGAGTACAAACTGATCGATCTCACCAAGGGCAAGTTCAACGCACCCGTTCTGGCCCGGCTGGGCATGCCGGCGGTTCAGGCCTACTCCTCCTTCGTGGAGGAGTACTACGGCGCGGTCACCTATCAGGCGACGGACAAGCTCGGGCTCGGCGTCTACTACAGCCACGAGAACGCGGCGCGCAAAACCGCCGGTTCGAACAGCAATCCCGGAACCTACACCAAGGATTGGGCCGCGGCGGTCAGCTATGCGGTCACCGAAAATTGGATCGTCAAAGCGGAGGTCCACCTGATGAACGGTCGCTCGCAGAACTGGGTCGCCGGCGACGACAACGGCGCCAGCGGCACCGCCAACAACTGGACCTACCTGGTCCTCAAATCGACCTTCACCTTCTGACCCCGAGGGACCCGCCATGAAACACCTTTTTCGCCTCTTGCTGATCGCCGCCGGCCTGCTGGTTGCCATGACACTGACCCGGGCCGCCGACGTCGTCTTCATCACCAACCCGTCCACCGCCGCGGACTCGCTCTCCAAGGATGACGTGAAAAACATCCTGCTCGGCAACAAGACCAAGTGGGATGCCGGCGGCATCATCAAGCTGACCGTCCTCACCACCGGCGCAGCCCACGAGGCCGTGATCCAGGAATTCACCGCCCGCTCCGCCGACCAGTTCGACAAGTATTGGAAGAAGCAGGTCTTCACCGGCAAGGGCAGCGCCCCCGACGCATTCCAAACCGATGCCGAGTTGCTGGCATTCGTCGCCAAGACCCCCGGCGCTTTCGGCTACATCGCCAGCGGCACCACGCCGACTGGCGTGAAGGTTGTCACCGTCCAGTAACCAACCGTCCGGCCTGTTCGCTGCGTCCGCCCCCACCATGAACTCAACCTTCAGCATCCGCGCCAAATTGCTCCTCGGCGTGGGCATTCTAGTCGTTGGCTACATCGTCTCTGCCTGCGTCGGTTTCTTCGCGGGCGCAGCGCGAGAACGGGAACTCGCCGCCGTCGGCGCCGTCAGCGCGCCGGTTTCGCTCAAATGCCAATCCGCTCTCTTCGAGTTCGAGGTTGGCGCCAAGGCGTTCACCGACGCAATCATGACCGGCGACACCGACACGCTTCAAGCGGCCGCCGCCGGTACGTCCAAGGCGGTCGCAGTCCTCGATGCCATTGCCCGCGCCGCCACCGCCGCCGGGTTGAACGAGTCCGACATCGCCACGCTCCGCAGCCAACTTTCGGCCCTCGAGGGGGTGCGCAAGGAGGTGTTCACCGGCATGAGCGGCGACAACGCCACCCGCGAAGCGACACGGAGCAAAGCCGAGGCACTCACCGCCACCACCGAGAAAGTCCGCCAACAACTCACCGCGCTGGCCACCACGGCCGCACGCACCCTTGATGAGCGGTTGGCGGCCACCACCGCCGCCACCCGCTCGCAGCGCATGCTCAACC